>DBTK01000092.1:60451-72306 GCA_002307015.1 Spirochaetaceae bacterium UBA1318 | reverse complement strand
TCGAAGCTCGATAGGGTTGAGACTCGGATCTGGAAGAAGGCCCTCCCAACGCCGGGAAAGAGCGGTCCCGATTATCTCCCGGCCTTCGCCTTGGCTTGAGGAGTGACTGATACCTAAGCTTCATAACACTAATCACCCCTTGCTTCCTCCCTTCCGATCGGCTACAAATAAAAGACGCCTGGTCGGGATTCGCCGTTGAGCGTGCTGAAGGAGTTGCACATGTACGTCGTGGCGTCCACCAACAAACGGCGCGTCGGTTCACTGTTCCATCGTGGAGGGGAAGAGCGTATGTACATCGTTTGCCTGGACATGGAGGGCGTGCTCACGCCCGAGATCTGGATCAACGTTGCGGAAAAGACGGGAATCCCCGAGCTCCGCCTGACCACGCGCGACCTTCCCGACTACGATGTCCTCATGAAGCGGAGGATCGCGATCCTCAAGGAGAACGGGCTCAAGCTTTCGGACATCCAGGGGGTGATCCGCTCCATGGACGCTCTCGATGGCGCCCGCGAATTCCTCGACACCCTCAGAAAGAAGACCCAGGTGATCATCCTCTCGGATACCTTCACCCAGTTCGCCATGCCCCTCATCGAGAAGCTCGGGATGCCGACCCTTTTCTGCAACACCCTCGAGGTGAACGACAGGGACGAGGTGGTGGGCTACACGCTCCGGCAGCGCAACGGCAAGCTCTTCGCCGTCAAGGCGATGAAGTCCATCGGCTACCGCGTCTTCGCCGCCGGGGATTCCTTCAACGACATCGCCATGCTGAGGGAGGCCGACTCCCGCGCCTTTTTCCGACCATCGGAAAAATGCGTGGCCGAGAATCCCGACATCCCCGTGACGAAGGAGTACGCCGAGATGCTCGCGATCGTCGAACCCCTGCTTCGCTAGGGACGGTTTTTCAGTCCGCTTTCGACCAGTCGACCTTGTAACCGATTTTCGCCGCGAGGCTTTCGACGCTCGCGTCGCTGTGGTAAAGAAGCCCCGCCGTCTCGACCGATACTGCGCTTCCCTTCGCCCGATAGATGCGGGCGCTGTGGTGGGAGGCGGTGATGGTCATCTCGTTCGATCCTGAAGCATCCAGCGTATGGACGGTGCCGTTGCAGGCGCAGACATAGGTGCTGTCCGGCTCGGCCCAGACGCACAGGCAGGTGCCTCGGACGCCGGCCGAAGCCGTCGGTCCCCTGACCACGAAGGAATCCTTGCCCGCGGCCTTGTCGAGTTTCTTGAGGACGGCGGCGACCCCGCCCCGCTCGAGCCTGATCTCCTTGACCGCCCGGCCGAAATCGAGGACCACCGTGGTGTTCTGCATGACCTTCACGATGTTCCTGTCGTCGAAGAGGATCTCGCAGGACGAGCCGGGACCGGCCTCGACCCTCGCCGAGGCGCGCACCTTCGCCCCCGTTTCGGCGGCCGTTCCGTCGATCGTGACGGTGCCTTCGACGAAGCTGACCGAACCCCGGAAACCGGATGCGGCCGCCGCGGATGCATCGATCGGGGTTTTCGAGGCCGGCGGTCCCTTCGGAATGCAGGAAACGAAAACGGCCGCTACCGCGAGGGCGGCGAAAACGGCAAGGGAAAAGCTGTTCTTTCCGATCATGGGCCATCCTTTCAACGCTCAAAACTATCGTCCGAGGGGCGGGTACCTGTCAAGTTTCTCTTACTGCCTCGAAGCTTGTTGGGGAACCGTTCAGGAGTTGTCCCGAAGCTTGTTGAAATCGCTTCGGGAATCTCTGTTGACCATCAGCCAGTAGCTGATGGTCAAATCTCTGTTCACCGGCTGACTTCCTCAGCCGGTGAAACCTTGTCCCGAAGCTTGTTGAAATCTCATTTCCATTTCGGCGGGGTTTTGTCCTACCTTGCCGCCTTCCCGGCTTTTCCCTATAGTGGGGAAGGAGGCCTTCATGAAAAATCCCGTTCCCCAGGTCGCGGCGATCCATGACATTTCGGGCGTCGGCAGGGCGTCGCTCACCGAGATCATCCCGATCCTTTCGGTAATGGGCATCAAGGTCTGCCCCCTTCCCACGGCCGTTCTTTCTTCCATAACAGGCGGGTTCACCGAGTTCCGCCTCGTCGACCTCACCGCCCACATGAGGGATTTCATGGAGCACTGGAAGAAGATCGGTATCAGCTTCGACGCCATCTACTCCGGCTTCCTCGGATCGCCCGAGCAGATCGATATCGTCTCGGATTTCATCGATGAATTCCGCATCCCGGACCAGATCGTCGTCATCGACCCGGTCATGGCCGACAACGGCACCCTCTACGAGACGATGGATTCCCGGATGGTCGAGGGGATGAGGACCCTGATCCGGAAGGCGGACGTAGTGACCCCGAACTTCACCGAGGCCTGTTTCCTGCTCGGCGAACCCTACCGCGACAGGATATCCCTTGCAGAGCTGAAATCCTGGGCGGTGAGGATTGCCGACATGGGGCCCCAGCGGGTCGTGATCACCTCGGTGCCCGACGCGCCGGGCGGCACCCCGGATGAGACGAAGAAGGTGGCGACCGTCCTCGCCTACGACAGGATCGACGGGCGGTTCTGGAGGACGAGGAATCGCCTCATCCCGGCCTTCTACCCGGGAACGGGCGACATCTTCACGAGCGTCCTCCTCGGTAGCCTTCTCTCCGGAGACAGCCTGCCGATAGCCCTGGACCGGTCCGTCCAGTTCGTCGAGCTCGCGATCAGGGCGACCTTCGGCTTCAACCTTCCCACGCGCGAGGGCGTCCTCCTGGAACGGGTGCTTCCCTCGCTCAACCAGCCGGTGAGCTTCAGCATGTACGAGGTCGTCTGATGGGCAGCGAAAATCTCCTCTGGATTCCCGTCTCCGAGAAACCGATAGCCGACCACCGGATCTTTTCCGCCGTCGAAACGGAGCGGAGGTCGGCCGACGGCCGGAGCGCTCACTTCATCGTCCTCGACGCGCCCGATTGGGCCATCGTCGTGCCGACCCTGACCGAGGGGGGCCGCGAGTACTTCCTGATGGTGAGGCAATACCGTCACGGCTCGGAGACCCTGAGCCTCGAGTTTCCCGGCGGGGTGGTCGAACGGGGGGAGGATCCGGCCGAGGCGGCTCTCCGCGAGCTCCGCGAGGAAACCGGCTACACGGCGGCTTCGATACGGCTCGCCTCGAGCATGAGCCCGAATCCGGCTTTCATGAGAAACTCCCTGCACGTGTTCATCGCCGAGGGACTCGAGTTCGAGGGCGACCAGAGGCTCGACGAGAACGAGAGGATCGCGGTGGAGAAGGTTGCGACCGAGGATGTCGTCTCCGGTTTCGGCCGTCCGCCCTACGGCCACGCCCTCATGGCGACAGCCCTCTTCTTCTGGCTCAGGGAGCGGGGCTGGTCCCGAAAAGATTCCTGTTGACGCCTCCGTCGGGGACGCCGAAACTTAAGCCTGAGCGAGGAAAATGATGAGCTTCAAAAATGTGCGGATAGGCGTGCGTCTCGCGCTTGGTTTCGGCGTGGTCTTCATCCTTTTGGTCCTGGTCGGCATCGTCGGGATACTGGAGACGAGATCCCTCTCGGCGATTACCTCCGAACTGTACCAGCATCCCTACGCCGTCAATATCGAGGTCAGGAACATCAGGGCCGACGTGTTCCTCATGGAACGCATCGTGCGGGATCTCGTCCTGTCGAACTCGGAATCGGAGGAAAACGCCTATGTCGCGAAGCTGGACGGACTCGAGGCAGAGGTCTCGCAAAGCTTCGCGACCGTGAGCGAACGGTTCCTCGGAAACCCGAACGAGGTCGTTCTGGCCCGGAAGGCCTTCGACGACTGGAAGCCGATCAGGGAACGCGTCGTTTCCTTCGCGCTCCAGAACAGGGACCAGGAGGCGATTTCCGTCATCTCGAAACAGGGAAATTCCGCCATAGCCCTCCTCGACGACAGGCTCGACGGATTGACCAGCTTCGCGACCGAGAAGGCGAACGGATTCTATGACCAGGCCAGGGAAACCGGCAATCGCGCCAAGATAGCCCTGCTCCTGCTCGTCGCGGCGGCCATCCTCGGCTCAGGCTTCGCATCCTACCTGATCCTCCAGGGGGTCAGGCGCCCGATCAAGGCCATCGTCCGGAAGGTTCGGGACATCGCCTCCGGTGATATATCCGTCGATATCGGCGATTTCGGCGGGGACGAGATCGGCGAGCTCGCCGAATCCCTCAAGTCGATGCAGTCGAGCCTCATCGAGAAGGCCGAGGTGGCCTCGGCGATCGCGGTCGGGAATTTCGATCGGCGCGCGTCCCTCCAGGGGCCCAAAGACCGGGTGGCCCTTTCGATCAACAAGATAGCGGACAACTTCACCACCATCGTGAGCCTGGCGAGACGGCTTTCCGAAGGCGATTACTCGATGGCGATCGTCCCGCTCTCCGACCGTGACCAGGTGGGCACGAGCCTCAACGCGATGCTCACGGTCATGCAGCGGACCATCCGGCAGCTCAACCAGATCGCCGCGGGGGATTATTCCGTCGACTATGTTCTCCGCTCGGACCACGATCAGCTCGGCGGCAGCATCAAGCAGATGCTCGAGGCTCTCCGCACCATATCCTCCGAGAACGACCGCTCGAACTGGATCAAGTCGGGGCTCAACGAGCTGAACTCCCGGCTTTCGGGGGACCGGAGCATCGAGGATTTTTCGCGCGAGGCGATCACCTATCTCGCGAAGTACCTCTCGGCTCCCGTCGCGAGCTTCTACCACGTGGAGGAGGGCGGAAAGAGCCTCCGCCTCGTTTCGGCCTACGCCTTTTCCCGGCGCAAGGCCCTCGGTGACGTGGTGGGGATCGGCGAGGGTATCCTCGGAGAGGCGGCCTACGAAAAGGAGCTCATCACGGTGACCGGGGTTCCGCCGGATTACCTTCGCGTCTCCTCCTCCCTCGGCGACGCCGTGCCGACGGCCGTCACGGCCGTGCCCCTTCTGCACGAGGGCGAGCTCAGGGGCGCCGTCGAGATCGGCACCCTCCGCGAGCTCGACGACAGGGAGATCGAGTTCCTGAAGTCCGCCGCCGCCGTCATCGCCACGGGCCTCGATTCGGCCGAGTCTCGCGATGAAATGAAACATCTTTTGGAGGAGACGCGCGAGCAGGCGGAAAAGCTCCAGGTCCAGCAGGAGGAGCTGCGTCAGACGAACGAGGAACTGGAGGAGCAGACCAGGGCCCTCCGCTCCTCCGAGGAGAAGCTCCAGGTCCAGCAGGAGGAGCTGAGGGTCGCCAACGAGGAGCTTGTCGGGAGGTCCACGACCCTGGAAGCCCAGCGGGACGCGATCAAGAAAAAGAACGACGACCTCGAGGCCGCCCGGGCCGAGATCGAAAAGAAGGCGAAGGAGCTCGAGGCGGTGAGCGACTACAAGTCCGAGTTCCTGGCCAACATGTCCCACGAGCTGAGGACGCCGCTCAACTCGATCCTGATCCTGTCCCAGCTCCTCGGCGAGAGCCGGGACGGAGCCCTCACCGACAAGCAGCGGGAATACGCGAAGACCATCAACGGTTCGGGATCCGACCTCCTCAACCTGATCAACGACATCCTGGACCTTTCCAAGGTCGAGGCCGGAAAGATGGTCGTGAATCCGGAGCGCATCTCGATCGGCGAACTCTTCGAGGACCTCGCCGGCGTCTTCAAGCCGGTCGCCAACCATCTGGGGCTGAATTTCCGATTCTCGACCGATGAGGGAATGCCCGAATCCTTCGTTTCCGATCCCCAGCGGGTCAGACAGATCCTGAAGAACCTGCTTTCGAACGCCTTCAAGTTCACCCACGAGGGGAGTGTGACGGTGAAGGCGGGAAGGCCGGCGCCGGGAACGCGGTTCTATCTCCATTCCCTCGATCCAGCACGGACGATCGCCTTTTCGGTCGAGGACTCCGGCATCGGCATCCCGGTGGACAAGCGGACCGCCATCTTCGAGGCCTTCCACCAGGCCGACGGAACGACGAGCAGGAAATACGGCGGTACGGGATTGGGGCTGTCCATTTCCCGCGAGCTCGCCAAGCTCCTCGGCGGGGAGATCGGACTTTTGAGCGAGGAGGGGAAGGGGAGCGTCTTCACCCTCTATCTGCCGGAATTCCCCTCGCCGGCCGCGGAGCAGACCGCCTTCGCCGGGGTGGCGGTTTCGCAGACGGTGACAATCCAGGCCGCTCCGGCACGGGATGCGGGGAGTGACGAGCCGCTCGCCTCCTCCCCGGTCGAGGCCTCGGCGAAGGACGCCGGACCCGCAGCGGCCGACGGAAAATCCCTCCTCATCATCGAGGACGACGCGGCCTTCGCCCAGGTCCTCGCCGACATGGCGGGCGAGCGGGGCTTCGAGTGCATCCTGGCCTCGACCGGCGAAAAGGGGCTCGAGCTCGCGGCGGATCGAAGGCCGAGCGCCATCATCCTCGACATCGGGCTCCCGGGAATCGACGGGTGGGAGGTCATGAAAGCGCTCAAGGCCGATCCGGCCACCCGGCACATCCCGGTCCATTTCATGTCCGCCGCGGACCGGTCCCTGGACGCCTTCAAGCTCGGGGCCATCGGGTACCTGACCAAACCCGTCAGCGCCGCGTCGATCGAGGAATCCTTCTCGCGCATCGAGCGGATCATCTCCTCGACCCTGAAGAAAATCCTCGTGGTCGAGGACGACCCCGTCCAGCGGAAGAGCATCGTCGAGCTGATCGGCTCGGGCGACTCGGCGATCACCGAGGCCGGGTCGGGCGCCGAGGCCTTGGGCCTGCTCAGGGAGCAGACCTACGACTGCATCGTCCTGGACCTCGGGCTCAAGGACATGAGCGGTTTCGAGGTCCTCTCCGAGATCCGAAGGGTCGAGAAGGCGGCCCGCACCCCGATCATCGTCTACACCGGCCGCGACCTCTCGCCTTCCGAGCAGCGCGAGCTCGAGCGGCTCTCGGAAAGCATCATCATCAAGGGCGCGAGGTCTCCGGAGCGGCTCCTCGACGAAACGACGCTGTTCCTTCACCGGGTCGACAGCGCATTCCCGAAGGGGAACCGGAAGCCTGTCATGCCCTCGGGACGGGATCTCGCAGGGAAGAAGGTGCTGATCACCGACGACGACATGAGGAACGTGTTCGCCCTCACCGCCGCTCTCGAGGAGCGCGGCATGACGACCTACGCCGCCCGGAACGGCCTGGAGGGCATCGCAAGGCTCAAGGAACATCCCGATACCGACATCGTCCTCATGGACATCATGATGCCCGAGATGGACGGCTACGAGGCGATCCGGGCGATCAGGACGGAGGAGAAATTCCGCAAGCTTCCGATCATCGCGCTGACCGCGAAGGCGATGAAGGGCGACCGGGCGAAATGCATCGAGGCGGGAGCAAACGACTATCTCGCGAAGCCCGTCGAGATGGAAAAGCTCCTTTCCCTGCTCACCGTCTGGCTCCAGGTATAGCCGATGGAAGAAGCAGGTTCCCTCGAGAATGAAAAGATAGAAATGGACTGCCTCCTCGAGGCGATATTCCGGAAGTACGGATACGACTTTCGGTCGTATTCGCGCTCCCATGTCCTGAGACGTCTCCGTCGTCGGGTCGAGATCGACGGCCTCCTTTCCTTTTCCGAGCTGCAGCACCGCGTACTCTACGACGAATCCTGCCTCCAGCGCGTGCTCCAGGATCTGTCGATCAACGTGACGGAGATGTTCCGCGATCCCGCGTTCTACCAGGTTATCCGCGCCGAGGTCATCCCGGTCCTTCGGACCTATCCCTTCGTCAGGATCTGGCACGCGGGCTGCGCCTCCGGCGAGGAGGTCTACTCGATGGCCATCCTGCTGAAGGAGGGGGGGCTCGAGTCGCGGTGCCGGCTCTACGCGACCGACTTCAACGAGGCCACTATCGAGAAGGCCAAGGACGGCATCTACTCCCTGGCCGACATCCGCAGCTACACGGCCAACTACCAGAAGTCGGGAGGAACGGGGGTATTCTCCGACTACTACACGGCGAGCTACGATTCGGCGATCATGAACCGGGAGCTGAAGAAGGACATCGTCTTCGCCCACCACAACCTCGTGACCGACGGGGAGTTCGGGGAGATGCACCTGATCATCTGCCGGAACGTCCTCATCTATTTCAACCGCGATCTCCAGAAGCGGGTCGTGTCCCTCTTTTCGCGGAGCCTCGCCAGGGGCGGTTTCCTCTGGATCGGGTCGAAGGAATCCCTCCGCTACGACGACCCCGAGGAGGCCTTCGAGCCGGTCGTCGAGAACGCCAGGCTCTATCGCAAGCGCTACGGGACCGACGAATGAAACGGGCGACGTCGGACGGGAACGGTTCCGCGGGACATTTCCCCGCGCCCTCCCAAGCCGCCGGGCTCGTCGTCGTCGGGGTGTCGGCCGGCGGGCTCGAGGCCCTGAAGCGGGTGCTCGGCGGGCTCGAGGCCGGCTTCCCTCTTCCGGTCGTCATCGTCCAGCATCGGAGGAGCGATTCGGATTCCCTCCTCACCAGGCTCCTCTCGAACTGGAGCGGCCTTCCTGTTTCGGAGGCCGAGGAAAAGGAGCCCCCGCTTGCCGGCCATGCCTACCTCGCGCCGGCGAACTACCACCTCCTCATCGAGACCGACGGCTGCTTCAGCCTCACCGTCGACGAGCCAGAGCTGTTCGCCAGGCCCTCGATCAACGCCCTGTTCGTGACGGCCTCCGATTACTGGGGGCCCCGTCTGATCGCGGTCGTCTTGACGGGGGCGAACGCCGATGGTAGCCTCGGTGTCCAGAGGGTGAAGGCGAGGGGAGGCAGGGTTGTCGTGCAGGATCCGGGGGAAGCCGAGTTCCCGGTCATGCCGAGTGCGGCCATCGCCGCCATCGGGATCGGCGCCGTCGATTACATCGCCCGGCTCGCCGAAATACCCGGCATCCTCGCGCATCTCGCCGTGGCCTCCTAAGGAGTCAGGATTGTTCCCGAAGGCAAGCATACTCATCGTCGACGATCGTCCGGAAAACCTGATTGCCATGAACGCCCTTCTCGAGGGTACGGTCGATTCCGTCGTCACCGCGGGGTCTGGCAACGAGGCCCTCGCCGCGATGCTCGACCACGATTTCGCCCTCGTCCTTCTCGACGTGCAAATGCCCGAGATGGACGGTTTCGAGACGGCTGAGCTGATGAGGGCCAATTCCAGGACCAGGGACATCCCGATCGTTTTCGTGACGGCGGTGAACCGGGAACAGAAGTTCGTCTTCCGCGGCTATGAGGCCGGGGCCATCGACTACGTGTTCAAGCCGATCGATCCCTTCATCCTGAGAAGCAAGGTGGCCGTCTTTCTCGAGCTCTACGAGCGCCGGGCCTCCCTGGAGCGTGCCCTCGAGGCGAACCGGATCCTGATGAGGGAGATCCACCACCGGGTCAAGAACAACCTGGCGATGGTCGCGAGCCTCATAGGACTGGAGGAGCGCTGCCTCAAGGACGAAGCAGATATCCCCGTCCTCGAGGACCTGAAGGGAAAGATCGACGCCATCGTCCTCGTCTACGACCTGATCCACAAGACGGGGGACGTCTCGTCCATCGACATGAGGCGCTACCTCGGGGGCCTCGCCGACGGCATCATGGATTCGGTCGAAAGGCCGGTCGACCCGGTCCGATGCCTGGTCGAGTCGGACGAGATCCGGCTTTCGGTCAACCAGGGCGAGACGATCGGCCTCATCGTCAACGAGCTGGTGACGAATGCCGTGAAGTACGCCTTCCCCTGCGTGTCGGGAAAGGCTCAAGTACCCTCGCCACGGACGGGGACGATCAGCATCGCCCTCAGGGCCGGCGAAGGACGGTGCGTCCTTTCGGTTTCCGACGACGGCGCCGGCTTCAGCCCGGAAGGCTCCGACACCGACTCGTTCGGGATGATCCTCGTCGATTCCCTCGCCCGCCAGCTGGGGGGAAGCTTCAGCCGGAAGGAAAAGACCGTCGGCTCCCGGCTCGAGGTCGAGTTTCCCTGGAGCGGCGATGCCTGAACCGGATGGGGAACAGCGGGAGGCTTCATTCTTCTCTCGGTTCCTGGATTCCGGTTCGCTTCTGCCCCTCATCCTCGCCCTCTCCCTTTCTTGCCACGGCTTCGAGTTCCTCACTTCCTGGTACGGGCTCGAATCGACCGATCTCTCCGGGGCGAGAGGCCCCGTCTTCGTCCTGCTTTCCGCCCTCATGGCCGGGGGCCTCGTCCTCATGTACATCCTCCGAAACCAGGGGGCCGTGCGGGGGATGCTCGGCGCCCAGGGGCTTTTCCTCCTGGTGTTCACCCTCTACTTCCCCGAGAACTCCTTTTTCGCCCTGATGACGGTGACGGCCGTCGTCCTGCCCTGCGCCCTCTATGTGAGATTCCCCGTGAGCCTCGCCCTTTCCTGCCTCGCGGCCGTCGCCTTCTCCGCCCTCAAACTCGCCTGCCTGCCACCAGGCTCGAGCCTCTTCCCGGAAATCGGGGTTGCCGCCTTTATCCCCCTTCTCGTCGCCCCGATCGCCTCCGTTCTCGGCGTCTACCGGAGCGAGACGGCCCGGCTGAACGGCGCCCTGCTCGAGGTCATCAAGGTCAACCTCTCCTACCAGGACTACACGATGAACGTCGAGGCCCAGTCCATGCTGAACGAGAGGCTGAGGCTCACCCGCGACATCCACGACACGGTCGGCTACGCCCTGACGAACGTCACCATGATGATGGAGGCCGCCCAGGTCATGGCGAGGAACGAGCCTGAGAAACTCCCCGAGCTCCTCGAGGCGACGAGGCTCGGGGCCGAGAGCGCCCTCGTCCAGGTCAGGGCCATCCTCGGCGACCTGAGGAAGAAGGAGATCCTCGAGCTTTCGGGGCCGAACGCGATCATCAAGATGGTCAAGGTCTTCGAATTCTCCACCTCGATCGCGGCATCCATCGATTTCGGGAATTTCGTCTGGACCCTGGGGGAGGATTCGGCGTTTATCGTGTATCATTTCATCCAGGAAAGCATGCTGAACGCCTTCAGGCACGGAAGGGCGAAGCGCATCGACATCCAGTTCTGGAAGTCGGACGACGAGCTCCAGGTGAGCGTCCGCGACGACGGGGTCGGGGCGAAGGTCGTCACGGAGGGGATCGGCATCTCCGGGATGCGCGAGAGGCTCGAGAAGATCGGCGGCCGCCTGGATTTCCGGAACGTCGCCGACGGATTCTGCATCGCGATCCACATTCCGGTGTCGGGCGGTTGATTCGCAGGAGGGTCCATATCCCGCAGCTCGCTGCGAGGTTGGTGATTCAAGGCTGCCTTCGGAGGACTGATGGCTGGTGCACCGATTCGGGTATTGCTGGTCGACGACCAGGAACTCTTCGTCGAAAGCCTCGCCTATGTGATCGCCCAGACGGCGCCTGACATGGAGGTCCTCGGGATAGCCGGAAACGGCTTCGAGGCCCTCACCATGACTCAGAAGCTCCTGCCCGACGTCATCCTCATGGACGTGAGGATGCCCGAGATGGACGGGGTCGATTCCACCCGCTTCATCCATTCGAGGTTCCCGGACATCCGAATCATCGTCCTCACGACCTTCCTGGATGACCTCTACGTCCGTTCAGCCCTGAAGAACGGGGCCCGGGGCTATGTCCTCAAGAACCTGAGGCCCGACGCCCTCCTCGAGGGGATACGGGCGGTCTACCGCGGAGGAACCTACTTCTCCGAACCGGTGACCTCCCTCCTCGCCCAGGTTCGGGAAACCGACGACCCTGATGCGCTGCTCGAAACCTTAAGCAACCGGGAGCGGGAGGTGGCCGGCCTGATCCTGGAGTCCCTCGGGAACAGGCAGATCGCCGATCGCCTCGCCCTCAACGAACAGACGGTCAGGAACTACATCAGCTCGATCTACTTCAAGCTCGGCGTCAAGGACCGCCTGGAGTTCCTCAAGGCCTCGGGCAAGATGCCCTCGCTCTTCGTGGA
>DBTK01000092.1:59312-60256 GCA_002307015.1 Spirochaetaceae bacterium UBA1318 | reverse complement strand
CTTCAAGCTCGGCGTCAAGGACCGCTTCGAATTCATGAGGAAGCTGGGGAAAACGGGCGCTCACGGGCGGTGAACCGGCGCCTTGTCGATGGAGAGGTTCGTTTCATCGAATGTGAATCAATGATAGTACAAATGTAACGAAAAAACAGCGGACATTCCGGTACATTAGTTTCTGTACGGTTTCCCCAACCGGGTCTAGGATCGAGGAAGGGGGATCCGATGGGCCGTGGACGGGCAGCCGCGATCGTAGCCGCTTCGATCGTCATGATCGTCTCGAGCCTCGGGGCCGAGGGGCCCTCCCTTTCGGTGTCGATCGGCTTCTCGGGTTATGTCGTGCCTGGGCTCTGGGCGCCGCTCTGGATCGCTCCCGGCCGGCCGGTCGAATCGGGAACCATCGAGGTGCTGCGGGGCTCCTCCTCCGAAGGCTCGATCGAGCGCTTTCCCTGCCACGGCACCCTTCCCGTCGAGTGTCCCGTCTTTCTTCAGAATGATGCGCCGCCGATCGTCGTGAGGCTCAGGTCGGGGTCCGACCTCGTCGCCGAAACCTCGATAGACCCCGTCCGCACGGTCTTTCCCGGCAACATCGTCCTCGGCTGCGGGCTTTCCTCAGGCCAGGCCCTCGCCATCACCGAGGCCCTCAAGCCCCTCGAGCCGGTCCGGGTCGCCAACGTCGCGGCCTCGGGCCTTCCGGCGAACGGCCTCGACTGGGACGATGTGGCGGCCCTCGTCCTCGCCGACCCGGAGGTCGTCCTCACCCCCGCCCAGGCCACCGCCCTGAAATCCTGGCTTTCGGGAGGGGGGAGGATGGCCGTCCTCGGCTCCCCCGGGTCGTCCCGGAACCTCCTTTCCTCCCTGGGCATCGTCGCGGGCTCGGACGAAGGCCGGCCGGACGAGGTTCGGGTGGGTTTCGGCGGGCTCGGCTTCATCTCGAGGGAGGCGGCCGC
>DBTK01000092.1:14850-59043 GCA_002307015.1 Spirochaetaceae bacterium UBA1318 | reverse complement strand
CGCGTCCCCCGCGGCCTGGCGAAGCCTCCTTTCCCTCGGTCCCTACGAACGGAACTCGAGGCTTTCGGCCGGCCGGTTCTCGGACGCCGCGGCCGCGATCGACGCCTTTTCCGCAGACGACATAAGCCAGCAGACCGGGGCCCTTCCCGTCGTCGCCGTCCTTCTCTGGGCCGCCCTCGTCCTCGTGCTGGGGAGGCTCGTCTCGGGCCGCGTCAGGGTCCAGAGCTACGCGGCGGTCACGATCCTCGCCGTCGTCATCGCCCTCGCGGGCGGGGGCTGGGTGGACCGCGAGCGGCGGCACGGGGCAGCGGCCGTGCTCAGGATCGTCGTCCTTCCCGACGGGGGAGGGGTCTTCGCCGCGAGCTCGGCCCGGCTCTTTCCCTCGGGCGCCCTCGGCTTCCGGGAGCTCAAGTCCCTCCCCTGGGGACTGAGGTTCGCCTATGGCGAGGAGGAAAGCGGGCTCCTCCATCCGGACGCCCGCGCCGTCTTCGCCTGGACCCACGGGACGCCGCTCTCCTCCCTGTCCGTCGCCTCGGCCACGGTCGATACGGCCATCCTCGTCGGAAGCCTCCCCGTCGCCGTCCTCGCCGGTTCGCGCCCCGCCACCGTCGGGGCGGTCCTCTCCGGTCCCGACCGGGAGGCTTCGGGTCGGCCTTCCTCCGACGGGAGCCCGGTGGCGGGCGGGCCTCCCCCCATCGACCCCGAGCCCGGCCGGCCCCTCGTCTTCGTCTCCGGATGGCCCGAGATGGCCTGGTGGGAGAACAACGGGGCGGGCTGGGCGAAGCTCGCCTCCCGTCCGACCTGGCTTTCCGAGGATGCCCACTGGACGACCGAGCTTCTCGCCGCCCGGCCCGGCCTCGGCTGGCTGATCGGGGAGGACGAGCTTCCCAACCTGGGCTTTCGGGTCCATGGCTCGCCCGTCATCGCCCGATGGGCAATCCCGGCCGGTAATCAGGCCGGAGGGAGGTAACCGTGTTCGCCGTCCTGATCGCGGAGATCCTGAATTGGGAGGAGGGCTGCGCCCGGCGCACGATCAGTGTCTTCGTCGCCACGGCGGCCGTCGCCGGCGTCATGACCCGATTCCAGCCGACGGTCATGGCCGTCGGGATCGCGGCCCTGATGCTCTGGCTCGGCTGGCTCTCGGGCGTCGAATACCGGCGGCCCCAGGTGGGGCGAAATTCCGTGCAGGTCCGTCCCCTTCCGCTACTCGCCGGGAAGTTCGCCTCCCTCGCCATCGTCGGATCGGCCCACCTCCTCATGCTGTCCCCGATCCTGGTTCTCATGGCGCTGACCTGGGGGCCCCCGGTTCGGTACTTCGCCGAGCTCTCCGCCGCCTGGATTCTCTCTTCCTTCGCCGCCGCCGCCCTTTCGGTGATCTCGAGGCGGGTCTTCGGCCCCAAGGCGCCCTACGCGGGGTCCCTCCTCATCGTCGTCTGGATAGCCCTGACCTTCCAGTTCCATGCCGTTGTCGCCCTCAATCCCTTCCTCCTCGTCTCGGGCCTTCTCTCGGCCGACGGGGAGGGGCAGTTCCTGCGGGATCTCGCCGGCGAACTGGGCGGCACCGCCGTCCTCGCCCTGGTCGCGGTCCTCGCCGTCCGCGTAAGGAGGGAGCCGTGAGCGTCCTCGAACCCATCGTTTCCGCGCGGAGGCGGCTCAACGCCCTCCTCGTTTTCGAGCGGGCCTCCACCTTCGCCGCCGTCGCCGCGAGCCTCTCGGGGATCGCGATACTCTCCTTCAGGGTCACGGGCTCGAACGGGCCGGGCTGCCTCTGGTACTTCCTCGCCGTGGTGGCCGCCACGGCGGCGGGCGCGGCAGCCGGCTTCCTGGGCCGGACCGATTCGGCCAAGGCGGCCCGGTGGCTCGACGGAAGGCTCGACGATGCCGATCTCTTTTCCGCCGCCCTCGTCTGCGTCGACCGGGGCATGACGGGAAGGTTCGACGCCTCGATCGTCGAGAAGGCCGGAAGCCTCGAGGAGAGGGCCGAAGCCGTCCGGCCTTCCCTGAGGGCGCCCGTCCTCCGCTTCTGCGCCGCGGCCGGGATCTCCATCCTCTGCGTTCTCGCCTACCTCCTCGTGCAGCCAGGGGATCTCGACCGCTCGAATCGCCTCCTCGCGGGAGCGCGGAAGGGCCGGAATCCGGGTTTCCCCCCCGCCGCTCCCTCGTCCCCGGCCGAGTCGGTGCGCGAGGCCCGCCTCATCGCCGAACGCTACTTTCCCGAGGATGCCAAGTCGGCCTCCTCTCTCGAGCGGGCCCTCCGAGAGGGTGACATCGCCGGACTGAGAAAGCTCTTCGAGAAGGCCGACAAGGATTTCCTCAAGCGGCTCGACGGGGAGAAGTCGGCGAAGGGGCGGGCCCGGATGGCGAAGGAGATGGAGGAGAGGATGGCGACCGAGGATTCCCTCGCGAGGCGTGAGGCGGGCAGGAACGGCGGCACGGGGAACCGGGGCCCGGCGGGTGGGGCGGGACAAGGCTCCTCTCCCTCGGAAACTCAGGCTTCAGGCGAGGGCTCTGGCGCCGCCCCCGGTCGGGCCGGGGGCCGGGGGCCGAATTCCGGGAGCGGGGAAGGCTACGGGGATTCATCGCGGGGAGGACCGGGCGAGGCCCTCGCACGGAGGGGAGGGAAGAGCGGCATCGGTTCGGGCCCTTCGACGCTTTCACCCGTCCAGGGCCGGGAACCGGAGGCCCGGGCGGGAGGGGGCAAGGCCGTCATCGAGCGGAAGAAGGATTCGGGGATTTTCGAACTGGTTCTGCCGGGCAAGGGGGCGAACCTGCCGCTTTCCTCAGTCCTGGCCGATTCGAGGAGGGCCGCCGAGGCGGCCGTGGTGCGCAAGGGCCTGCCGTCGGAATACGGCGAGGCCGTGAGATCCTATTTCACGACGCTCTCCCGCGAGACGGCGGGAAGCATGGGGGGTGAACCATGAACGTCGACGAGAAGAAGATTGCCGCGGGGATCGATTCCCTGCACCGGGTCCGCGAGAGCATAGCCAGGGTCATCGTCGGCCAAGACGAGGTCATCGACCTGACCCTGATCGCCCTCCTCTGCGAGGGCCATGTCCTGTTCGAGGGGGTTCCCGGCCTCGGCAAGACCATGCTCGTGAGAACCCTGGCCGACACCCTCGACCTCGCCTTCTCGCGCATCCAGTTCACCCCCGACCTGATGCCCGCCGACGTCATCGGCACCGCGATGATCGAGAGGACGGAGCTGGAGGGCTTCAGCCTCAAGTTCGAGAACGGCCCGATCTTCGCGAACCTCGTCCTCGCCGACGAGATCAACCGGGCCTCCCCGAAAACCCAGTCGGCACTCCTCGAGGCGATGCAGGAGAGGACGGTCACCGTCAGGGGGAAGAGGCACGAGCTGCCGCGGCCCTTCCTGGTCCTGGCGACCCAGAATCCCCTCGAGATGGAGGGAACCTACCCCCTGCCAGAAGCCCAGATCGACCGGTTCTTCTTCAAGATACCAGTGCTCCAGCCCTCGCTTGAGGAGCTCGTCGAGATCGTCGGCAGGACCTCGGGCCCCGAAGTCCCCACGGCCGGACGGGTCATGGGCCCCGAGGAGCTCGGGCTTCTCCAGGGGGCGGTCCGCGACGTGGTCTCCCCTCCCCATGTGACCGAGTTCGCCGCGAGGCTCGTCCTCGCGACCCAGCCGGAGCGGGCCGAATCATCCCTGGCGATCAGGCGATTCGTCCGCTACGGCTCCGGTCCCCGGGGTGCCCAGGCCCTGGTCCTGGCGGCGAAGGCCCGCGCCCTCACCCGGGGAAGGTTCAACGCCTCGACCGAGGACCTCGAGGCCTGCCTCTCGCCGGCGCTCAGGCACCGGATCGCCCTCAACTTCGACGGACAGAGCGAGGGCATCCGCGTGGACGACCTCCTCTCCGACATACTCGCGACGGCCGCGGAACCCAGGACCAGGGCCGAAGCCCTGGCGAACTGAAGGCGGGCCATGGACCAGGACTTCCTCGAGCCGGGAGACTACGAACTCATGAAGCGCATGCGGCTCTCGGTGCGAAGGCCCATCGCGGGCTTCGCCACCGGCGAGCAGCGGAGCCCGGTGAAGGGCGGCGGGATCGAGTTCGCCGACTACCGCGAGTACATTCCGGGCGACGACATCCGCCAGGTCGACTGGTCCGTTTTCCTGAGGTTCCGCAAGCTCCTCGTCAAACTCTGCGCCGAGGAGAAGGAGCTGACGCTGATGACCATCATCGACTCAACCCGGTCGATGAATTTCGGGAATCCGGACAAGCTCGGGACGGCGAAACGGATAGCCGCGATCATCTCGGGCATCGCCCTCGAAAACGGGAACAGGGCGGGCGTCGCCGTCCTCGGGCCTCGGCTCCGCGAGCCGGTGAGGCCCGAGCGCAACCGAGTCGCCCTCTCGAGCCTCCTCAGGGCCATCGGCTCGATCGAGCCCCTCGCCTCGGCCGAGCCGGTCGCCTGCCTCCGCGAGTTCGCCGACCGCTACGGGGGTAAATGCGTCGCCGTCCTCGTCAGCGACCTGCTCTATCCCGAGTGGAGGGAGGTCGTGGGCGCCCTTGCCTCGAGCCGGTGCGAATCCCACGTCGTCCAGGTCCTCGCGCCGGAGGAGCTCGACCCCGCCCTCTCGGGCGAGGTCACCCTCGTCGACCTCGAGGACTCGAGCGAGGTCTCCCTCCACCTGGACGTCGACACCTCCCGGCGCTACGTCGAAACCCTCGACGCCTTCCTTCTCGAGGCGGAGAGGCTCTGCCGGACGAGGGGCCTCGGCTACTCCCTCGTCGCGACGGGAACCCCGATGACCCGCGTCTTCCACCGCGACCTCGTTGCGGGAGGTCTCCTATGCTGAGCTTCGCACTTCCGGCCGCGCTCTGGCTCTCCCTCGCCGTCCTTCCCGTCATCCTCTTCTACTTCCTCAGGATGCGCTTCAGGAAGAGGCCGGTGGGTTCGAACTTCATCTGGCGGACCCTCCTCGCCTCCACGAGGGGAGGAAACCGCCTCAGACGCCGCTCCCTCCTCCTCCTCGCCCTCCAGGTCGGGGCAGTCGCCTTCGCCGCCCTCGCCGCCTCGGTTCCCTTCACCCGGATCCTCGCCGGGAGCGGTCCCGGAGTCGCTTTCATCGTCGACACCTCGGCGAGCATGGGCCTTCCCGACGGCGCTTCCGGCACCGGGCCGACGAGGCTCGATACGGCGAAGGCCCGGGTCCTCGCCGAGCTCGACAAAATTCCCGCCGGTTCCCCCGTCACGGTTTTCGCCTGCGGCTCCTCGGTGACCCGCGTGTGGGGACCGGGCGCGAGCCGGGATGGGGCGAGGGCCGCCGTCGCCTCGTTGCGGCCCGGCGAGGACGGCTTCGGGGAGGCCGAGGCCGCGAGTTTCCTCACCGGATGGCTCGCCGCCCAGGACGGCTCGTGGCGGGGTATCCTCGTCACCGACGGTGGAGTCGACCTCGGCGGCAGGGCACTCGCCTCGGCCTTCGGGGGAAGGCTCACGACCCTCGCCGTGGGCGGTCCGGGCGGGGGCGTCTCGATTTCGGGTTTCAGGCTTTCTCCCGCCGACGAGGCTTCCACTTCGAAGGCCCTTCTCAATGCCTGGAATGGGGGCGAACGGCCGGCGTCGGTGACGGTCAGGGTGAGCGGGAACGGAGCCATCCTCGCCTCGGGAGGCTTCGATCTCGCCCCCGGGGCCAACCGGATCGCCCTGGCCCTCCCGGTCTCCGCATCGGCGGACGGCTGGATGGCCGAGATCGTCGGGGGAGCCGGGCCCGGGTCCCGCCGCTACCTCGCCGTGAACGAACCGGAGGACATTTCAGTCCTCGTCGTCGGGAAGCCCGATCCCTTCATCACCGCCTCGCTCTCGAGACGGGGCATCACCCTCACGAGGCTCGACGCCTTCCCGAGGAACCCGAAGTCCGGCCGCTGGAACGTCGTGATCGCCGACGGCGTCGCCGCTCCGGCCGATTTTTCGGGCAACCTCCTCGCGTTCGGAAGGCCGCCCCTGGGCTCGCCCGTAGCCGTCGCCGGCACGGCCGACGGTCCCCTCGTGCCCGCCGACTACCTCCATCCCCTCTCCCGCTTCATCGAATGGGGAAGGGGAAGGGTCTCGGGCGGGACGGTGCTGGGCGTCGGGCCGGGGGTCCAGGTTCTGGCGACCGTCGACGGGAGGCCCTCCCTCGTCGCCTGGGAGAGGGATGGTTTCCGGTACGCCGTCTTCGGCGCCGACCCCCTCCATTCCGACATCGGGCTTTCCGAATCCTTTCCGGTATTCATCCAGAACTTCCTCCTCTGGTGCGTGCCCCGGGTCGACGCCCAATCCTCGTTCACGCTGACCGTCGGCGAGACGGCATCCCGTGCCGTACCGGATTCCTGGCGCCTCGAGGGCGGGGGTTCGGTGAGGCTCGGAAGATCGGGCGGCAATGTCGGCATCGAGCCCCTCAGGGCCGGCCTCTACCGATGGAAGGACGGCGAGCGGGAGGGCTTCCTCGCGGCGAACGTGCCCGAGGGCGAGTTCACGGCTCAACCCCGCACCCTCGCGATCGGGGGAGGGGGGAGCGCACCCGGGTTTTCCCGGATTCCCCGCGTGCGGCCCTTCGGCGACCTCGCGCTTCTCCTTTTCGCGGCCTGCCTCATAGCCGAATGGTTCCTCTGGCGCGGACTGCCGAAGGAAAGGAGGTAACATGTGGATCACGCGGCCCTGGTGGCTTCTCCTTCTCATCCTCGCCATTCCCCTCGTCGCCCTCGAGTTCGGCCTGCTGACGAGGCGGGGGGCGAAAAAGCCCGCCGGCACCCGTCCGGGGCCGGCCTCGGCCTTCGGCCTCGCCCCGAACGGCGCGAGGGGGGCGAGGGTCCGGGCCTCGGCCCTGCTCCGGGCCGCCGCATTTTCCTGCGTCGTCCTCGCCCTCGCGGGAACCGTCCTCCTCCTTCCCTCGAGAGCGAGGAGAATCGTCCTTCTTTTCGATACCTCCTCGAGCGTCGGACCCGTCGAAACCGAGGCGGCCAGGGTCTCGGCCCTGAACCTCATCGGGAGCCTCGACGGGGACGATCGGGTCGGCATCGTTTCCTTCGCCGGGAAGCCTCGCGTCCTTTCCGGCCTCGTGAAGCCGGCCGAGGCAGCGGCCGCGCTCCAGGCGGCGGATCTCGCCTCCCCCGACCCGGGCTCCACCGACATCTCTTCCGCGATGGCTGCCGCAGGGGCTCTCCTTCCCGGCTTGGGTGACGACCGCATCGTGCTCTTCTCCGACGGCCGGCCCACGGCCGGCGGGCCCGTCGCGGAGGGAAGCCCTGCCCGGTTCGCCGGCCGGTCTCCCATTCCGGTGACCGTCGTTCCCGAGGGGAAACGGGAGGGCTCCGTGGTCTCGGCGGGGCTTTCGGTGCCCGAGGTCATCCACGCGGGGGAAACCCTCGTCGCCGAGTGGAGGGCCTTCGCCGACGAGGCGACCAGGGTCTCGATCGAGGTGAGGATCGACGGGAAAAGGACGAAGCGGATCTCCGCACGGCTCGGCTCGGGCGGCAACGCCGTCCCCCTCCGCGTCGAAGCGGGCGCCGAGGGAATCCACCTGATCGAGCTCTCGGTCTTCTCGGAAAATGGGAGCCCCATGCCCCGAGCCGCCGTCGGGGCGGCGATGCAGGTGGGCGGCGAGGCGAACGTCCTCGTCGCGGGGACCGACCCCCGGCCCTCCCCGATAGTGGCGGCCCTCGCCGTCCAGGGCATGAAGGCCGAAGCCATCGGGGTCGAAGGCCTCCCCGAGACCCCGGCGGGCTACGTCGGGAGGTCGGCCGTGGTCCTCGACGACGTTCCCGCCCTCTCCCTGACGGAGACCCAGCTCGAGTCGCTTCGCTCCTACGTCGAATCGGGCGGAGGCCTCCTCGTTTCGGGCGGGGATTCCTCGTTCGGAAGGGGGGAGTACTACTCGACGCCCTTGGAGGAAATGCTGCCCGTTTCGACGGACACGAGGCAGAGGCTCTTCTTCACCAGGGCGAAGATCCTTTTCATCCTGGACCATTCGGGTTCGATGTCTGACGACGTCAACGGGGTTCCGAAGGCCGAGGTCGCAATGAGGGGCATCGCGGCGGCGGTCAGGGAGCTGAGCCCCCTGGACGAGGTCGGCATCATCGCCTTCGACACGGCGGCCGTCTGGATCCTGCCGTTCACCTACGCGGGCGAGGCGGCGAAGCTCCGCAAGTCCCTCTCGCTTTCCATGGAGGGCGGGGGAACGGACATGTCGGTGGCCCTCCGCGAGGCCATCCTCGGCTTCGGTCCGCCCGGGCCCACCAAGCGGCACGCCGTCATCCTGACCGACGGCCTGACCCAGGAGGCCGACTTCAAGGGCTTGACCGGGAAGCTCGCCGCCGCCGGGGTGAGCGTTACCGCGATCGGCGTCGGGGACGAGGTGAACGAGGACCTCCTCAAAAGCATAGCCGGCTGGGGCGGCGGGAACTACTACCGGGCCAAGCTCGGCCAGATCCCGATGATCATCGACCGCGAGGCGGCCCGCGTCTCCCGGGACCTGATCCAGGAAGGCTCCTTCACCCTGAAGCCGGCCTCGGATTCCCCCCTCCTCGAGGGGGTGGAGGGCCCCCCGATCTCGGGCTACCTCGTCGTCAAGGCGAAGGGGCCGGCCCAGGTTCTCCTCGAGGCTGGCGGCGCCTCCTCCAAGGATCCCATCCTCTCCGTCTGGCGCTACGGGGCGGGAAAGGTCGCTGCCTTCGCCTCGGACTCGGGGAAGCGCTGGCTTTCCTCGTGGACGGGACTCGCCGCCTACAACCGGCTCTGGAGCCAGACCATCCGTTCGCTCGAGACCGGAAGAAGGACGGGAGGTCTCGTCGCCGATGCCCGGATCGAGGGGCCCCTTGTCCATCTCGGGGTCGAGGCCCAAGGCCCCGATCTCGCCGGACTTTCCGGGCTGAGGCTCACCGGCTTCGGGACCGACGATCCATCCCTCGCCTTCACGTTCAGCGAAACGGCGCCGGGCTACTACGAGGCCCGGGTTCCCCGGACGGGCTCTGGCCTCGCCCGGTTCGACGTCGTCGACTCCGATACCGGATCCCGGTCGTCGGCCTGGGTGTGGAATCCGTCGAACGCCGAGGTTTCGGGCACCGGACCCGACGAAACGGCCCTCGGCCGCATCGCCTCGTCGACCGGTGGGGAGGTGGCCGAACCGGGCTCTCTCGCCGTCCCTCCTCCCCGGGGCGTACCGGTGCCGGTCGCCCTCGACTCCTGGCTCGCCGCCCTGGCCGTTTCCCTCTTCCTTGTCGAGCTCTACCTCCGGAGCGCGGGCTTCGGTCAATTGGGGAGCGCGAGGGCCGCCGTGAGGCTCTGGTGGGCGGCGCGGAACAGGGAGGCCGCCGCTCTTCGCCGGGTGAAGCCGGAAAGGCCGATCGTCGACAGCGTCGACTACGATTACCGGAAGGTCATGGACGCCTACCGCTACCTTGCGGTTCGGCAGCAGGAGAAGGCCGGGGAGGAAACGGGTGGACAGGGGAGGGACGATGAAAAAAGCCTCGACCGGTAGCGGCATGAAGATTCGGTATGAGGGGTTCTCGGGTAGTGGTATGAAGATTAGGCATGGCCGATCTGCCCCGTCGGCGGGGACGGTCCCCGTACCCAAGCTTCATACCACCGGACGGACGTCGCCTCGGCTTGGTTTCGTCCTGGCCGTCCTTCTCCTCGCCTCACGGGTCTGGGCCGCCGGGGGAGGGGCTTCGGGGACTCCCTGGCTCGTTCTTGGGCCCTTCATCGAGCCCTCGACCGACCGGGGGTTCTGGAACGGCTTCGACCTGGACTACCTCGCCTCCTCGGGCGGCGAGGTACGGGTTTTTCCCGCTCCGGGGGACACCGCCGCCGGAAAATCCTGGGCTCGCTACCTGGGGCAGGGCGACGGGGTCGATTTCAACGCCTTTTTCGGGGTTACGACCGACGCCGTCGCCTACGCCTCCGCCGAATTCCGTTCCCCCGACGAGAGAACCGTCGCGCTCGATTTCGGCTCCGACGACGGCGCGAAGATCTGGCTCAACGGATCGCCCATCCTCGTCGTCCGCGCGAGAAGGTCGCTCGGACGCTACGACGACGCCCTCCGGGTCCGCCTCGCGAAGGGGACGAACCGGATCCTGGTGAAGGTCGACCAGGGGGTGGGCGAGTGGGGCTTCTCGATGCGGCTGCGTCCCCTCGCCGACGAGGAGGCCGCCTTCGCCGCCTCGAAACCCTCGGCCCTTCGCCTCGTCCTCTCCGACAACATCATCGGGGAGAGCCGGCTCAGGGGCGTCGTGATGACGGTCCCGGCCCTCGCCGTGAACGGGGAGGCTGCCGTCACGGTCGCTTCCCCTTCGGGGGCAGGAGGCTTTTCGGTGACGGTTCCGGTCGCCGAGCCTTTCGACATTCCCCTACCCGCCGCCTTCCTCGGCGCGAGGACCGTGATCGCTTCGGGCCAGGGAAGGCTCAAAGGGCTCTCCTCATCGCCGAGGATCGTCCTCCTCCGGTCCGACCCCGGGTCCTTCCAGGCCTGGGCCCGGTTCGCGCGGTCCCTCGCCGCCGGGGTCGACGATCCCGACCGGAGGGCGACCCTCGAATTCCTGGCTGACCAGATCGAGGGGAGGGTCGATCCCTCGATCGCGACCTTCGACCGGAACTGGGCGGCCATTTCCGAAATCGGCGCGATGACTGGCCTGAACGAGCCGCCCGGTCCCGCGGCGCTCCGGAAATCTCCCGCCGGTTTCGCCGTCGGCTCCATCCCGCCCGGCCTGACCCTCAGGGCCTACCGGTCGAGGCTCGACTCGAGCCTCCAGTCCTACTCGGTCTACGTGCCGCCCGCCGTCGATCCGAAAAAGCCCCGTAGCCTCCTCGTCATGCTCCACGGCCACGGCGGGGACGACTGGGGCACCGCCTCCACCGTCGCGGATCCCCGCCGGCCCGATTTCATCCTCCTCGCCCCCTTCGGCCGGGGGGACCTGGGCTACCAGTCCGCGGGCGAGGCCGACGTTCTCGAGGCGATCGAGGCCGTGGAAAGGCAGTACGCGATCGATCCAGACCGGATCTTTCTCTCGGGGGTTTCAATGGGGGGCTACGGCGCCTGGCGGCTCGGCCAGCTCTACGCCGACCGCTTCGCGGGTCTCCTTCCCTTCTGCGGCTGGTGCGGGACCTCCTACCTCGAGAACCTGAAAAACCTTCCTACCCTCATCGTCCACGGTACGGTCGACGAGACCGTGCCCATTTCGATGGACGCCGCAGCCGCGGACCGGCTTGCCGAACTCGGGTCGGCCTTCGGTTTCGACCGGCTTTCCGGCGTCGGCCACGACGCCCTCACCGCCTGGATCTCGAAAACGGGTCCCGGGAGGCTCTACGACTATTTTTCGCCGATGAAGCGGGATCCCTGGCCCCGCTCGCTCTCGCTCCGCGTGTCGCGACCCCGGTACGGCAGGATGTATTGGCTCCGCGTCACCGAACTCGAAAAGCCCTTCGCCCTCGCCTCGGTCGAGGCCTCGGTCCTGGACTCCCGCCACCTCGTCGTGACGACCGGGAACGTGGCCTCCTTCGAGCTCGACCTGTCCCATCCCCTCCTCGCGAAGAAGGGGAGCGTTCTCGTCAGGGTGGACGACCGCGACATAGCCGTCGACGCGGGGAAAACCGCGGCGTTCGTACGCGGGGCCGACGGGGCGTTCGCCAGGTTGGGCGGGAAACCGAAAACCGCGATCGCTCCCCACGAGGGAGGGGGCCTCGCGGACCTGTTCTCGCGACCCCTCCGCATCGTCTACGGCACGAGGAGGCACGGAAGCGAATGGAGGGCGATGGCCGCCCTCCTCGCCGACTGGTCGGTGAGACAGGGGAGGTCGTCCGGGGCGAGGTCGGGGAGGTTCCGGGTGCTCTCCGACGCCGAGGCGTTGGCGGACTTTAGTTCCTCGAAGCCTGTTGGTACCGAGCTTCTTCATAGTTCCTCGAAGCTTGTTGGTACCGCCACCGTCCCTGGTTCCTCGAAGCTTGTTGGTGCCGATACGGACATCCTCCTCCTCGGCTCGCCTGAGGAAAACTCGATGACCGCCCGGTACGCCGCGAAGCTCCCTCTGAGGTTTTCCGGGAACGCCGTCGGGCTCCGTGGCGGGAAAACCTCGGGTCAGGGAGCCTTCCTCGTCTGCCCGAATCCGGATTTCCCCTCGAATCTCGTCGGAATCATCTCGATTCCTCTGAAGAAGGGCAGGGCGGCGGCGATGGGGGCCTCGCTCGCGGATTCCCTCGCCGCCTACGGCTCGGTCGGGAACGAGACCTACGGATTCGTCACCCCCGACCTGGCCATCCTCGACCAGGATCTCTCGATCGTTTGGTCGGGGAGTTTCGATCGCAACTGGGAGAACCTGAAGCCGATAGAGTAGTTGTTAGCGCTTATTTGCGGATGATCCCGTTTGCCACGATAGGGTACTATCCTTTATCGGCCAACAGCGATATATTGTAACCAGCTGATGTGCGAGGGCCTTGCGCAAGTCCTTCAGACTTCCGGAAGTGCTTTCCGTACGAGTACGAAATCTTGCATCTCAGACTCCATTTCTCCAAAGGACTTTTTTTGAACGACGTTACTTTCGAATCCCTCAAGCTGAGCGAACCGATCCTCAAGGCCCTCAAGGCCGAAGGCTACGAGACCCCCACCCCTATCCAGGTGCAGGCGATTCCGCCCCTCCTCGCCGGTCGTGATCTTCTCGGGTGCGCTCAAACGGGAACGGGCAAGACGGCCGCTTTCGCCGTCCCCATCATCCAGCGCTTCAGCGAGCAAAGGAAAACGCGGGAACGACGTTCCGCCCGCGCGTTAATAGTCACCCCCACCCGCGAGCTCGCCGCCCAGATCGACGAGAGCTTCGCGAACTACGGACGGTTCTCGGCGATCAGCCACGCACTCGTGTTCGGCGGCGTCGGCAAGGGAGGCCAGGTAAAGGCCCTCTCCAACGGCATCGACGTTCTCGTCGCGACCCCCGGACGCCTCCTCGACCTCATCCATGACGGCGCAATCAGGCTCGACCTGGCCGAGGTCGTCGTGCTCGACGAAGCCGACCGGATGCTCGACATGGGCTTCATCCACGACGTGAAGAAGATCATCGCCCTCCTCCCCAAGGTCAGGCAGACGATGCTCTTCTCGGCCACGATGCCCGACACCATCACCGAGATCGCCAATTCCATCCTCCACGACCCGATCAAGGTCGCCGTCACCCCGGTCTCCTCGACCGTCGAGAAGATCAGCCAGTCGGTGATGTACGTCGGCAAGAAAAGGAAGAAAGACCTCCTCGTCGAGGTTCTGCGCCGTCCCGAGGTCACGAAAACCCTCGTGTTCACGAGGACCAAGCACCTCGCCAACCGCCTCTCCCAGATGCTCTGCGAGGAAGGGATCGTCGCCGACGCCATCCACGCCAACAAGTCGCAGAACAACAGGCTCAAGGCCCTCGAGCGCTTCAAGGAAGGCGGCTCCAAGGTCCTGGTCGCGACGGACATCGCAGCCCGCGGCATCGACGTCGACGGCATCAGCCACGTCATCAACTACGATATCCCGAACGAGCCTGAGACCTACGTGCACCGGATCGGCCGCACCGCCAGGGCCGGAGCCGAGGGCTGCGCCTTCAGCTTCTGCGATTCCGAGGAAAAGCCCCTCATCAGGGCGATAGAGCGGCTCATCAAGCAGACGATCCCGACCGGAAGCCACCAGTTCGAGGCGTCTTTCAGCGAAACCGACACGGCCAACGCCGAGGTCGATTTCGTGAATCGTCCCCAGCGTGGCCGGGGCGGAAACCACCAAGGCGGGAACCGCCCAGGTTCCGATCGCTCCTCTTCCCGTGGCCAGCGCCCTTCTTCCGGCGGCCAGAGGTTCTCGGGCAGCGGTCAGCGTCCCGCGAGCGCGGGGCAGTCCCCTTCCCAGGGAAACCGTCCCTCCTCCCAGCGCGGTCCGGCGAGGCCGGCAGCCTCTTCCGGTCAGCGTTCAGGCTCGAGCGGCCAACAATCTTCGAGGAACGACCGCCCCATCTCCGATCGCGGCCAGTCATCCTCCCGGCCCGCCGCGAACCGCGGATCTTCGGGATCTCCGACTCGGGACGATCGGTCCCGCCCGGCCGACAAGAGGACGAACGTATCTTCCTCCCACCGGAGCGACAGCCCCCACCGGACCGACGTCGACCTGGAATCCCTCAAGCGGACGGCGGACATCGTCGCCGAAATCGCCGGAGTCCAGCGCAAGCGTTGATCCCGCCCTGAATCCTCCCAAGGGAGGATTCAGGTGCTGAACCGTCAAAGGATCCCCTGAGGTCCTTTCGGAAAAAGCCGCTCGCATCTGTAGTCAAGTGAATCGGCCGGGTCCCCCAAGGATCCGGCCATTTTTTTCGTCGATGATCGTCCGAATTTGACTTTCCTCCGGGGAGAGCCGTCAATTAAGGTAGCGTCGGATATAAAAAATACTACGAGCACACATCCGCGGTAATGGAAACAGCTCCGCCTACTTTGGGCTTACCGGCATCCGACCCCTAATCACATGCGCTGGAGGGAGGGCGTCGACATGAACAATCAAGGGCGGCAAACGATCCTCCTCGTGGAGGACGAGGCGATCATCGCCATGAACCAGACGATGCAGTTGAAGAAATACGGATACGCCGTCATTACGGTTCCCGACGGACAGAAAGCGATCGATACGGTCGAGAATGAGAAAAACGCGATCAAGCTCATCCTTATGGATATCGACCTCGGTGACGGAATGGACGGCACGGAAACGGCACGACTGATACTTAACGAGCACGATATCCCGATCCTCTTTCTCTCGGGCCATATCGAGCAGGACATCGTGGAAAAGACCGAGAACATCACCTCCTATGGCTATGTCGTGAAGAATTCGGGCATTACCGTTCTCGACGCTTCCATTAAAATGGCCTTCAAGCTCCATGACGCGTACCGCAATTTGAATATCCAGAAGGTCGAGGTTGACAAGGGGAAGATGCTCCTCCAATTTTCGGAGAAGCGCTACCGAAGGCTTTTCGAGTCCGCGAAGGACGGAATCCTGATTCTCGATGCCTATGACGGGAAAATCGTCGACGTAAATCCGTTCCTGATCGAAATGCTCGGCTATTCAAAGGACGAGTTTCTCGACAAGAGCATCTGGGAAATCAGCGCTTTCAAGAACATCGGGTACTCGAAGGAACTGCTCGAGGAACTGCAGGTAAAAAAATACATCAGGTACGAGGATTTGCCCCTGGAGACCTTCGACGGGAAGCTGATCCACGTGGAATTCGTGAGCAACGTCTATATCGTGGACAGCGAGAGGGTCATCCAGTGCAATATCCGGGACATCACGGATCGTCGGCTGTACGAAGACTCGCTCACCGCGGATATCGAAAAGACGGAGGGATTGCTGAGGGAGCTTCAGCATCGCACCAAGAACAGTTTCAACCTGATCACGAGCCTGATCTCCCTCAAGGCCGGCGCCACCCATTGCGAGGAAACAAGGGATGCCCTTGAAGAGCTGACCCTGAGGGTCCAATCGATTTCCGATCTCTATTCCCTTCTGTACCGGACGAATTCCTTCTATGAGGTGGAGCTGAAAACCTACTGCGACATAGTGATCGAATCGATGTTCAATTTCGCGACCGACGTGGCGTTCGACAGGGATATCGAGAAAATCAGCATCGCTCCGAACAACGCCGCGAGGATCGGCATGATCCTGGTCGAGCTGCTGACGAACTCGATCAAGTACGCTTTTCCGGAAAGGACCCAAAAAACGATCAGGGTGGAGATCAGGAAATCGGACTCGAAGCTCAAACTGGTCGTTTCGGATGATGGCGTCGGCATGCCGCCCGGTTTCGACATCGGCAAAGCCAGCAGCATGGGCCTCCACCTCGTGGACCTGATGGTGACCCAGCTTCATGGAACCATCGGGATCGAGTCGAAGAACGGCACGAAAATATCGATCGAACTCGCCATTTGATGTGTCCTCGCCCCTGCCTGCCTCGCTGGACCTATCCACGCCGAAGGTGTAGAGTCTCGATAAAGGGGATACCATGAGCGACACCTACGTTCCGGACTCGAAACGATACGATACGATGAAATACAACAGGGTAGGCCGATCGGGACTCAAGATTCCCGCCATTTCCCTCGGGCTCTGGCACAATTTCGGCGGATCCGATTCCTACGAAAACATGAGGAAGATCGTCTTCCGGGCCTTCGACCTCGGGATCACCCATTTCGATCTCGCTAACAACTACGGCCCGCCCCCCGGCTCGGCCGAGGAGAACTTCGGCAGGATTATGAAGCATGACCTCGCCCGCTACCGGGACGAGCTCGTCATCTCGACGAAGGCCGGCTACCTGATGTGGCCCGGTCCCTACGGCGAGTGGGGCAGCCGGAAGTACCTCCTCTCGAGCCTGGACCAGAGCCTCGCCCGCCTCGGTCTCGAGTACGTGGACATCTTCTACTCCCACCGCCCCGATCCCGACACCCCGGTGGAGGAAACGATGAGTGCCCTCGATGCGGCGGTGAGGCAGGGCAAGGCCATCTATGCGGGTATTTCCAACTACAAGCCCGACCAGACCGAAAAGGCGGTCACGATCCTGAAATCCCTCGGTTCTCCCTGCCTGATCCACCAGGCCCGCTACAGCATGTTCGACCGCTGGATCGAGGACGGCCTGACCGACAGGCTCCGGAGCGAGGGCGTGGGCTGCATCTGCTTTTCGCCGCTCGCCCAGGGCCTCCTCACCGACCGCTACCTGAACGGCATTCCCGAGGGCTCCCGGGCCTCGAAGGCCGGGACCTTCCTCAAGAAGGAACAGGTGACTCAGGCGGTGATCGCGAGGGTTAAAAAGCTGAACGAAATCGCGGCGAAGCGGGGGCAGAAGCTCTCGCAGATGGCCCTCGCCTGGGTCCTCCGCGATCCGGTCGTCACCTCGGCGCTCATCGGAGCCTCGAGCCCGGAACAGGTCGAGGATGACGTGAAGGCCCTCTCGGTGGCGAGCTTCACGACAGCCGAGCTCGGCGAAATCGAGGCGGTTCTGAAGAACTGACCCGAAGGTTGTTGAAAATGTTCCCACTATCGACCCACAAAACCATGCCAAGTCCCGCTGTGCTCGAACCTTTTTCGAGGAAAGTTCGGCTCCCTCATTCGGGCGTCGAGCTTTTCCATTACGATTCGGGGGAGGAGGGGAAACCGCCCCTCCTGCTCGTGCACGGGCTGGGCGACGATGCCGATACCTGGCGCCGCGTCTGGGCGAGGCTTTCCGAACGCTATCGCCTCGTCGCCCCCGATCTTCCCGGGTTCGGCAGGAGCCCCGGAATGAAATGCCCGAGCCCGCCTCGGCTCTGCGCCGTTCTTGTCGAGCTCATGGACGTTCTCGGCATCGGGAAGGCCGGGCTCGTCGGTAACTCCCTGGGTGCGACCCTTGCCCAGTTTATTGCCATCGGCCATCCCGAAAGGGTCGCTCGCCTCGTCGCGGTGGACGGTTCGCTCACCCCTCTCCCGTCGGTTTCGCCCGACATCCTCGGGATGCTGCTTCCCTTCGTCGGCAAGGCCCGTTTCCACCGCCTGGCGCAGAGCCCCGATGCAGCCTATGCCTCGCTCGGGGACTATTACGAGGATCTCGACGCCCTCCCGAAATCGGATCGGGATTTCCTTTACCGGCGGGTGAACGACCGCGTCTCGAGTCCGACTCAGCGTCGCGCCTATTTTTCGGTCATCCGCCACGACATCCTCTGGATGGGCCTGAATTCCCGCCGATTCGCCGCTTCGGTCGCGGGCATCGTCGTCCCGACCCTCTATGTCTGGGGAGAGGCAGACCTCGTCATGCCCCTTTCGATCGGGCAGGCCGTCGCGAAACTCCAGGCCGGTTCCCGACTCGTGATCATCGCCGGGTCGGGCCACCTTCCCCATCAGGAGAGACCCGAGGAATTCGTCGACGCTCTTTTGTAGCCGTCACCCGAACACCCTGTCCAGGTCCTCGACGATGGCCGCCTCGATCTTTCCCTGAGCCGTCATTCCCCTCAGTATCTCCATGGTGCGCTCGTGGCTCAGGGCGGTGCGGTAGGGCCTCTCCTCGGCCAGCGCCTGGTAGATGTCGAGGCAGGCCATGAGGCGGGAATTGAAATCGAGGCCGGCGGCCGGCTTCCGGTAGGGATAGCCCGAGCCGTCCAATTTCTCGTGATGGTTCGCGGCCCACTCGGTGATCCTTTCGAATCCGGCGATGGATTCGAGGCTGACCCTCGTGTAGTAGGTGTGGCGCTGGATCACGTCGATCTCCTGGGGTCCGAGCTTTCCCTCCTTGTCGAGGATGGAGTTGCTCACGGCGAGCTTGCCGATGTCGTGAAGGTCGGCGGCGATGCGGAGCTCGTCGATTTCCTCGCCCGACATGCCGTAGAAGGAGCCCATCCTCCCGGCGCGCTCCGAGAGTTCCTGGGAGTGCATTCTCGTGAAGCGGGACTTCGAGTCGATGATCCTCGAGAATATCTTCGTGACCTCCCGAATCTCGCTCCAGCTCATCTCCTGAGCGAACTGCGGGGCGATTCGGTGGAGGGCATCCCTGATGAACTCGTCCTTGAGGTCGAGCCAGAAGGCGGGATAGGCCGCGGTTTCGTGAAACGAGTCGACGAGGTCCTTGGAGAAGAGCGTCCCGGTCTGCCTTTCGAGGTAGTCGTAGAGTTGCCGTTTGCCCTCGTAGTCGACGCCGCCCAGGTTTCCCTTCAATTCAATGAGATCCGCGATTCTGATCAGCTGGGCCATGAGCGGTATTTCGTCGCCCTTCAGATGGAAGAAGCCCGAGCCGTCCCAGTTTTCGTGGTGGTAGGTGATGATGTTCCTGACACCCGTGAGGAGGGGATAGCCCTTGAGGTTTTCCTCGCCCGCGACGCAGTGCGCCGCCGCCCCTTCCATGGCGGGAAAGCCGTTGGACGGGGCGGGTGGATTCCCATCCGGCCCGTCTCCCGTCCGGGGAGTTCGGAAGGCGGCGCCGATGCCGTTGTCGTGGAGAATCGCGAGGGTCGCCAGGTCGAACAGGCTTTCGCGGGAGAGTCCTGCATGTTCGGCCGTCCTCATGGCGATGTAGGCGACCCGCTTGGAGTGGTTCGAGACGACCCCGAGAAAGTCGATTTCCATGAAATCGATCGCATGGGAAAGGGCGACGACGAGGTTGTTGAGGTTGAAATTCATGATGGTTCCCCCGGACTGACAGGCCCGCGGCTCCCTGCGGTTCGCCGGGGGCGCTGTCGAATGTTTCCGCGCTTCAACCTCCCGCTAGAATTCCTCGAAATCCGAGTCCTCGCGTTCGCCCCGCCGCTTTCCCACCGGGGTGATGGCGGTGGAGGGCTTTCCGGGTTTATCCGCCAAAACGGCAGCCGCGGCGGGTTTCGAAGACTTGGCCTCTGGAGGGCTGCCCGGCTGGGTCGCCCTTGACGTGGCTTTCGATTCATCGGTTTTCAGCATCGAGCGCAGCTTGAAGTAGCCGATGGTTTTCTCCAGGTTCAGCGCCTGGGCCGCCAATTCCTCGGCTGTCGCCGCCAGTTCTTCGGAGCTCGACGCGTTCTGCTGCACCACCGAATCCATCTGCGTGGTGCCTTTCGCTATCTGCTCCGTTCCGCTCGACTGCTCGGCCGAAGCCGCGGCTATCTCCTGGATCAGTTCGGCGGTCTTCCTGATGTCCGGGACCAGCTCCTCGAGATGTCTGCCGGCGTCCCCCGCGACCGCCACGCTTTTCTTCGACAGTTCGTTGATCTCGCCGGCCGCTTTGGCCGACCGCTCCGCCAGTTTTCTCACCTCGCTCGCCACCACCGCAAAGCCTTTTCCCGCCTCGCCGGCTCTCGCCGCCTCAATGGCCGCGTTCAGTGCGAGGAGGTTCGTCTGCCTCGCAATCTCCTCGATGATGGATATCCGCGACGCGATTTCCTTCATGCTTGCAGCCGTTTCGACGACGGCCCTGCCTGAATCCTCCGCGTTCTTCGACACCTTCCGCGAAAGGGCATCCGCCTGTTTCGTGTTGTCCGCGTTCTGCTTTACCGTCGCGCTCAATTCCTCGACCGAGGCGGACAGCTCCTCGATGCTCGCCGCCTGTTCGCTGGCTCCCTGGGACAGGCCCTGGGCCGTGCTCGAGAGCTGGTTGGCGCCGCTCGAGACCTGCACCGATGAATCCACGATGCCGCTTACCACCTTCCAGAGGCTCTTGATGAGAACATCGACCGAGGTTCCGAGGCTCCCCAGCTCATCCCGCCTGGCCAAGAGCCGATCCCTCTCCTTCTCGTCCATGTCGGAGAAATCAAGTTCTCCCTTCGACAGGTTTCCGAGGATAGCCTCGATGAATTTGATCGGCTTGACGATGGAGCGTCCGATTACCACCGAGAGCGCGACGGCGAGGACGACGCCCACAATGGCGATCAGGAATAGCAGGATCATGAGGCCGTTTACCGTTTGGTTGAGTTCGGTCTTCGTGATCGAGACGCCGAGGGCCCACCCGGGGCTGCTCGGGACCTTGGCGAAGAAGGTTACCATCTCGACGCCGTCGGGTTTCAGGTAGGAACTCTTCCCCGACTCGCTCGCGACGATAAGGCGCCCCATGGCGTCGAGACCGCGATAGCCGTCCTTGTCCGCATTCAGGGTATCGAGCTTCAGGATCGCATCCTTGTTCGGATGGGCGATGACGAGCCCTTTCTGGTCGGTGATCCAGCCGTAGCCCGTCTTTCCAAGCTTGATCGAAGAGGACATGGCCGAGATGGTGGACATCTTCACCTCGAAGGCGACAAGCCCCATCGTGTTCCCTTCGCCGCCCTTGATGGCCTTCGCGAAAAGGACGGTCGGTTCGTTGACCGCCTTGGATACCGCGACGTCGCCGATGGCGAAATCCTTCTTGTCCGCGAAGATGGCCTTGAAGTATCCGCGTTCCGACACGTTCACGTAATTTCCCGCGGGGGTTCTCGCCGATCCGTCAGGCCAGACGACCAGCGAGGCGTTCACGTCGGGGGAGACGTCCTTAATCATGGTCTTGAGCATGAAATCCTCGGCCTTGACCCTGTCCTTGTTCCTCAGGCTTTCCTGGACGGAAAGGACGCGGAGCTGCCAGTAATACGAGTCGATGAGCTTCCCCAATTCGGCCGCACGGGCCGAAACGATCTGAACGTTCTCCTGATCCTGGAGGGCGCTGACGTCAGCCGAGAGTCGAAGGTCGATAATCGTAATGATTCCCACGAGTATAACGACAACCAAGATGCTGACGAATGTTGCGATTCTCGCGGTCAGCCTAAAACTTCGTCGAGTCATATCCTTCTCCTTTGGGTGGAGGTACCATGCGTGCTGCCGGCTCCCCGGTGCGTGATTCCTGATACAATCATAGACTCATATCGGGATTATCACAACATCGATTGTTAATATCGGGTAATGAAATCGCGGCGAGACCGGGACCGCTCCCGCGGAACCGCCGCCACAAAAATTCTTCATGAATTGATGCAGACAATTATTTAAGCTATCATCTTTGTAGTCTATTTATGTTGGAGGTCCCATGTCGAGCATCGCCCACAGCCTCACCGAGCTGATCGGGAACACCCCGCTTCTCGAGCCCCGGAATTTCCTGAAGGACGAGGGGCTGGAAGGCGTCCGCCTCCTTTTAAAGCTGGAGTCTTTCAATCCCCTGGGGAGCGTCAAGGACAGGATCGGACTTTCCATGATACTCGACGCCGAGGAGAGGGGAGCCCTCAAGCCCGGCGGGACGATCGTAGAGCCGACGAGCGGCAACGCGGGGATAGCCCTCGCCTTCGTCGCGGCGGCCAGAAACTATCGTATCGTCCTCGTGATGCCGGACAATTTCAGCGTCGAGCGGAGGCTCCTCCTCGAAGCCCTCGGTGCCGAGCTCGTCCTGACCCCGGGAATCAAGGGCATGAACGGGGCTGTCGCGAAGGCCACCGAGATCGCCTCGGAGACCCCGGGATCCTTCGTTCCCCAGCAGTTCAGCAACGGGGCCAATCCCGAGGCCCATCGGAGCACCACGGCCGAGGAAATCTGGCGGGACACCGACGGCGGGGTGGATATCTTCGTCGCCGGCGTCGGGACCGGCGGCACGATCACGGGCGTCGGGGAGGTCCTCAAGAAAAGAAAGCCGGACGTCCGTATCGTCGCCGTCGAGCCCCGCGATTCCCCGATCCTCTCGGCGGGGACGGCGGGACCCCATTGTCTGCAGGGGCTCGCGCCGAACTTCATCCCCACGGTGCTGAATCGCGATATCCTGGACGAGATCGTCGGTGTTGGAACCGAGGAAGCCTCCTCGACCTCACGAAAACTGGCGCGCCTCGAGGGCCTCCTCGTGGGGATTTCCTCGGGCGCCGCCGCATGGGCCGCCGTCGGGATCGCGAGGCGTCCGGAAAATCGCGGGAAAACCATCGTGGCCATTCTCCCCGATACCGGCGAGCGTTACCTCTCGACACGATTGTACAAGCGCTGACGATTCCCTTCCCCGGGACTTGACCTGCCCAATCACTATACACTACTATGACGATAGTCTTAATAGTGCATTGATGAGGTGGACCGTGAGCGATCCGTTCGAACATCTCGCCAAGCGTCATCCCTGCCTCGGGGGAGGCCCCGCGGTCTCCTCGGGGAGGGTTCACCTGCCCGTGTCACCCGAATGCAACATCGGGTGCCGGTTCTGCACGCGGGGCCTCGGTTCACCGCGGGATGGGGAGGAGAGGCCGGGCACGGCGCGGAGGCTCCTCTTCCCGGAAGAGGCCCCCGCCTTCGTCGAGCACGCCCTCGAGCTCTGCCCCGGCATCGCCGTCGTCGGCATAGCGGGGCCGGGGGATACCCTCGCGACCGACCATGCGGAGAGGACCTTCGCCCTCGTGCACTCGAGGTTCCCCGGCCTGATCAAATGCCTCTCGACGAACGGCTTGAGGCTCGAGGAGAGGCTTCCCGCCCTCCTCGCCGCCGGGGTGTCCACGGTGACCGTCACGGTGAACGGCGTCGACCCGGAGACCGTCGGTGCCATCGTTTCGATGGTGAAAACCGAGCGAGGCATCCTTCGCGGATCGGAGGGCGCCCGGGTCCTCATCGAGAGGCAGATGGCTGGCATTCGGGCCGCCGCCCGTTCGGGCCTCGTGGTCAAGGTGAACCAGGTCCTCGTCCCCGGGGTCAACGACTCGTCGGTCGGCGAAACGGCCAGGGCCGTGCGCGACGCCGGGGCCCGGATGTTCAACCTCATCCCGCTCATCCCCCAGGGCGGTTTCGCCGACGTCGCCGCTCCCGATTGCGTCGCCCTCCAGCGGGCGAGGGAGGAGGCGGAAGCCTCGCTTCCGGTATTCCGGCATTGCCGGCACTGCCGCGCCGACGCCTGCGGGCTCCTCAATGGCCCCGATCTCTCGGGCGAACTCTATCGTGACATCCGGATAGAAGAAACATTCTCACACGGGTAAATCCAAGGAAAGGAAGGCGGCACATGGCGAAACAGATCAAGCAGATCGCGATCTACGGAAAGGGCGGCATAGGGAAATCGACGACGACGAGCAACATCAGCGCTGCTCTCGCCAAGGATGGGTACCGGGTGATGCAATTCGGCTGCGACCCCAAGAGCGATTCGACGAACACCCTCAGGGACGGGAGCTACATCCCGACCGTACTCGACAGCCTCCGCGAAGGGAAGGCGGTCAAGTCCTCGGACGTGGTGTTCCAGGGCTTCTCGGGGGTGTATTGCGTCGAGGCAGGCGGACCGGCCCCTGGCGTCGGCTGCGCCGGGCGCGGCATCATCACCGCCGTCCAGCTCCTCAAGCAGCAGAGGGTGTTCGAGGACCTGAACCTCGACATCGTGATCTACGACGTCCTCGGCGACGTCGTGTGCGGCGGCTTCGCGACCCCGATCAGGGAGGGGATAGCCCAGCACGTGTTCACCGTCTCCTCGGCCGATTTCATGGCGATCTACGCGGCGAACAACCTGTTCAAGGGCATCCACAAGTATTCGAACTCGGGAGGCGCCCTCCTCGGCGGCATCATCGCCAACTCCATCAACGCCCCCTACTCGAAGTCCATCATCGACGATTTCGCCGAGCGGACGAAGACCCAGGTGGTCGAGTACGTTCCCCGGTCGGTCACCGTGACCCAGAGCGAGCTCCAGGGGAAGACCACGATCGAGGCGGCTCCCGACTCCGCCCAGGCGGCCATCTACCTGAGCCTTGCCCGGAAGATTGCCGCCCACACCGAGTCGAAGACACCGGAGCCCCTCGAGCTCGCCGACCTCAGGGCCTGGGCCGCGAAGTGGGCCGACATCCTCCTCGCGATGGAGACAGGGGAAATCCGCGACAAGGCCGCCGCGATCTGATGATCGCGGTAATCACTAGGTCACGGCGATCACTAGATCGCTTGAAGGCCGGGGATCCCGCTCTCGAGTCGAGGCTGCTTTGGGACGTGGCGGTGGATGGACTGAGGACCAGGAAGGGGGCCGCCCGGTGGGGCGGCCCGTATTTTTACTTTTTTTTACTTTGTGTTATCGCGCTTCATTTACAGGATGTTCTTGCTGAAGTAGCGGTCGCCGCGGTCGGGGAAGATCGTGACGATCGTGCCCGACTTTATCCGCTTCGCCAGGGTGAGGGAGGCCGAGAGCGCCGCCCCCGAGGAGGTGCCGGCGAGAATTCCCTCCTTCGCGGCGAGGAGCTTCACCGAGGCGAGGGCTTCCTCGTCCTTCACCTTGACGACGTCGTCGATGAGGCCCATGTCCATGGTTTCGGGCATGAAGGTGTTGCCGATCCCCTCGATGGCGTAGCATCCCTCCTCCCCGCCGCCCATCGTCGAGCCGATGGGGTCGGCGAGGACCCCCCGGATCTTCGGGTTTTTCTGCTTGAGGTAGCGGAGCACTCCGGTGACCGTTCCGCCCGAGCCGGCGCCCGCGACGAGGTAGTCGATGCGGCCGTCCATCTGTTCGTAAATCTCGGGACCCGTCGTTTCGTAATGGATCGTGGGGTTGGCCTTGTTCGTGAACTGGCTCAGGGTGATGGAGTTCGGAATGTCGACCAGGAGCTCCTGGGCCTTCCCGATCGCCCCCTGCATGCCGTCGGCCTTCGGGGTGTGCACGATCTCGGCCCCGTAAGCCCTCATGATCACCTGCTTTTCGATCGAGAATTTCTCCGGCACCGTGAAGATGACGCGGTAGCCCCGGTTGAGGGCCGCGAGGGCGATGCCGATGCCGGCGTTTCCCGCCGTCGCCTCGACGATGGTCGAGCCTGGCTTGAGGAGGCCGCGTGCCTCGGCATCCTCGATCATGGATACCCCGATTCGGTCCTTGACGCTCCCGCCGGGGTTGAAGAGTTCCAGCTTCGCGAAGAGCCCCACGGACTCATGGATTCCGAGATGGTTGAGCTTGAGCATCGGCGTCCCGCCGATAAGATCCTTGATATCGTTTACGTAGTTCATCGCATTCCTCTCTATTGATAGGCGGGTTCATGTTCCGGTAACTCGCCGCATGGTCGTTTCCTGAAACGCGGCCGATCTTCGACGGCCGGCGCGATCCGTCAAACCCTTGACGCCTCGAAGGCCTTCTCCAGATCGTGGAGGAGGTCGTCCGTGTCCTCGATGCCGACGGAAAGCCTCACGAGGTTGTCGACGATGCCGACCTTCTGCCGGATCTCGGAGGGTATCGCGGCGTGGGTCATCGTCGCCGGATGGGTCAGGATGGATTCGACCCCGCCGAGGCTTTCGCCGAAGGTGATCAGCTTGACGCCTTTACAGAACCGGCCGACGTCGTAGCCGTCGGCGAGAACGAAGGAAAGGATGGCTCCCGGGGCCTTCGCCTGGCGCCGGTTGATTTCGTAGCCGCTCGAGGATTCGAGGCCGGGGTAGTAGATCGTCTTGACGGCGTGATGGCGTTCGAGCGCGTGGGCGATGACCAGGGCGTTTTCCACATGCCTGTCCATCCGGACCCCCAGGGTCTTGATGCCGCGGATGAGGAGCCAGGAGTCGAAGGGCTCGAGGATTCCCCCTGTCGCGTTCTGGATGAAGTGGAGCCGTTCGCCCAAGTCCCGGTCGGCGACGACGGCGAGCCCCGCGATGAGGTCGGAGTGCCCCCCGAGGTACTTCGTGGCGCTGTGCACGACGATGTCAGCCCCGAGCTCGAGCGGCCTCTGGAGGTAGGGGGTCATGAAGGTGTTGTCGACGATGGTGAGGGCCCCGTGCTTTTTCGCGATCGAGGCCGCGGCTCCGATGTCCGTGATCTGGAGCAGGGGATTGGTCGGGCTCTCCACGATGATGGCCTTCACCGAGGGATCGAAGCCCTTCTCGAGCTGGCCGAGGTCGCTCGTGTCCACGGTCCTGAACTCGATCCCGAAATTCCTGAAAACCTTGTCGAGGACGCGGAAGGTGCCGCCGTAGACGTTGCTCGAAACGAGGAACCTGTCTCCGGTTTGAAAAAGCATGATGACGGCCGTGATCGCCGCCATTCCCGAGGCGAAGGCGAAGCCGTGGGTGCCGCCCTCGAGTTCCGCGATGAGCTTTTCGAGGGCCTCTCGCGTCGGGTTTCCCGTCCGTGAATACTCGTAGCCCCGATTCTCGTTGATGCCGTTCTGGCGGTAGGTCGAGGTCTGGTAGATGGGAACGCTCACCGCCCCCGTCCTTTCGTCGCCGTCGATTCCCCCGTGCACGAAGAGGGTGCTCATCGCAGGGTCGGAATCTTGTTCCGACATGGTCTCCTTCTTTTTCATCGTTCGTCCTTTGCCCGCCACCGGCGGGGCTTCGGTCGGCCGAGGGATCGTCCCCTCGAGCCTCAATTCCGTTGTTTCGTCCCCCGCGAAAGGGCGGGGGACCCCGGCGCAGGGCTGATTCGCAGGCGGGTCCATGCCCCGCAGCGTGCTGCGAGGTCGTTCATCGCGCGGGCGATCAGCCTTTCGCCAGGAGCTTGTTCCTCACCACGTTCTCGAGTACCTCCTCGATCGCGTAGGGCGCCTCGAAGACCCGAACCCCCTTCGAGATCATGTACCGGGCCGCGCCGGGACCGATCCGGGCCACGAAGATGGCCTCGCAATCCTTCAGGGTTTCCACGACCGCGTCGAACCCCGAATCCTCGTGCCCGTCGGGGCCGCAGACCGGCCTGACCTCGCGCGTCTCGACGTAGGAGAAGCCGCCGTCCACGACGTCGAAGACGTGGAACCCTTCGGCGTGACCGAAATGCTGATTCACGACCTTCCCGTCCGTGCTCGCCACCGCTACCCTGTGCGCCATATCGGCCCCCTTCACGAAAATCGAATCGACGACCGGCTGGCCCCGAAACCGGGCCCGACCGGCCGTCCCCTACAATAGGTTGGATCCTTCATGACGAAAATCAGAACGCAGGAATGACGGCGCCCTTGTACTTCTCGAGGATGAATTTCTTGACCTCGGGAGTGGTCAGCGCCTTCACGAGAGCCTGGATGACGGGGTCGTTTTTGCGCGCCGTCTTGGTGACGATGATGTTCGCGTAGGGCGAATCCTTCCCTTCCCTGAACAGGGCCGTGTTCGCGTCGAGTCCGGCCTCGAGGACGCGGTTCGTGTTGATGACCCCGCCGTCGAAGTCGGGAAGGTCTCGGACGAGGACGCCGGCGTCGAGCTCGACGATCTTGATGGGCTTGAGGTATTTCGCCACGTCGCTGACCGTCGCCTCGCCGGCCTTGAGGTCCTTCTTCAGGGTGATGAAGCCGTTCTGCTCCAGGATCCTGAGGGCCCGGTACTCGTTCGTGCCGTTGTTCGGAACCTCGATCGTCGCCTTGGCCGGTATCTGGGCCTTCGTCTTGTACTTGGCCGAATAGAAGCCGATGGGCTCGACGTGGATGTTCCCGGCGTTCACGAGGTCGTAGCCCTTTTCGGCCTTCACCGAGTTGAGGTAGGGCTCGTGCTCGAGGTAGTTCGCGTCGAACTCGCCGTTGTCGACCTCCTCGTTGCCGTCTCGGTCGACGTCGGACACCGTGATCACGAGGTCGATCCCCTGGGCGGCGAGCGTGGGCTTCACGAACTCGAGAAGCTCGGCGTGGGGAACCACGTCCGCGAGGACCTTGAGGGTCACCCGGTTGGTGGGGGAGAAGGGCGTCTTGGCGGTGTCGGCCGCCGCGGTGCCCGCCAGCAGGGCGAGAGCCGCCCCGATGGCGAGAAGGGTTTTTGCCTTGTACATACTTGAACCTCCTGATGTACGCAATGAACGGAAATAATGGGCGTCCCGGCTGGTCGACGACTCGCGGGGCGCCTCGTTCCGCCAATATGGCGATAAAAAGCCAATCGAGGCTTTCTATCGCTACCTTGAAGGACGCAATTGCGTAGCGTTTCGTAAGAAACGGGAGCAATTGCAGAGCCGATGGTCGAAATGCGTCAGGTATTTCGACCACCGGCTTAGGAGAGGAAGCGCTTCCGGGAAATCCCCTTCGCGATGGCGTCGCCGATCATCTGGATCCCCTGGACGAGGGCGATGAGGACGATGACTGCCGCGATCAGGATGTCGGTCTTGAAGCGGTTGTAGCCGTAGCGAACCGCCACGTCGCCGAGCCCGCCGGCGCCGAAGGATCCCGCAAGGGCCGTCGTCCCGATCACGGCGATCACGGCGATGGTGAAGGCCCTCACGAGGGAGGGGAGGGCCTCGGGCAGCAGCACCTTGGTGACGATCCTGAGGTTCGGGGTGCCCATGGATTTCGCGGCCTCGATCTTGCCCTTGGCGATCTCGTGGATCGAGCTCTCGACGAGGCGGCCGAGCATCGGCACGCAGCTCGCCACCAGGGCGAGGATGCAGGCGTTGGCTCCGTAGGTTTTCCCGATCACGATCCTCGACAGGGGAAGGAGGAGGATGATCAGGATCATCGAGGGGAAGGACCTGAGGACGTTGACCACGGTGCCCAGGACGCGGTTGAAGATCGGCAGCGGACGGATGCCGTCCCGGTCGGTCACCACGAGGACGATCCCGAGCACGATGCCGAACAGAAGGGTGAAGACGGTCGTCACGGCCATCATGTAGACCGTCGCGCCGACCGAAGGCCCGACGATCGTCCAGACCGGTTCGCTGAAGGCGCTCTGGATGACCTCGGCGAACGAGTTCGTATGCATGTTCATATGCCGCCCCCTTCCTCGACGACGAAATCCTTCAGGAACTCGTCGTTGATCTTGATGAACTGTTTCGAGGTCTCGCTTTTCGGGTTCAGGAAGACGCTCCTCACGTCCCCCTTTTCGATGATGACCCCGTCCTGGATCACGGCCATCTTCGTGCAGGCGTACTTGATCACCTCGAGCTCGTGGGTGACGAGGACTATCGTGAGCCCGAGCTTCCGGTTGATGTCCTTCAGCAGCTCCAGGATCGAGAAGGTCGTCTGCGGGTCGAGGGCCGAGGTCGCCTCGTCCGACAGGAGCACGTCCGGCTGGTTCGCGAGGGCCCTGGCGATTCCCACCCGCTGCTTCTGCCCGCCCGACAGCTGGCCGGGGTGGCAATTGATCTTGTCGGTGAGCTCGACGAGCTCCAGGATCTCCTCGACCCTCGTCCGGATCCTGGCCTTCGGGATTCCGGCGACCTCGAGGGGAAAGGAGACGTTCCGGTAGACCGTCCTCGAGTCGAAGAGGTTGAACTGCTGGAAAATCATCCCGACCTTCTGCCGGTGGCCGTTCAGGCTCGTCTTGTCCAGGGCCGTGATCTCGACGTCCCCGATCGTGACGGTTCCCGAGTCCGGGCTCTCCAGGCGGTTGAGGCAGCGGAGCAGGGTCGACTTGCCGGCCCCGCTGAAGCCGATGATCCCGTAGATGTCGCCCCGGTCGATCTCGAGGTCGATGCCCTTGAGCACCTCGAGCGCGCCCTCGTGGGTGTGGAAGGTCTTCTTGAGTTTTCTGACTGCGATGAACGGTTCGCTTCCCATCGTGGCGCCCCTCAACTGTAGGTCCCCAGGACCCTGAAATAGATGTCTTCGATGAGCCTCAGCCCCCCCTGGTAGCCGAGGTAGCCGGTCGTCAGCACGAGGCGGTAGGGCGAGGGGTTCGAGGCCGAGAGGAAATCGAAGCCCTTCTCCTCGGCGAGCTGCTTGTCCCATCCGCTTCCGATGAGGAGGCCCCTGCCGGGGTGGGTGATCGCCCTGATCGCCTCCTGGGCCTTCCCCGCGTCCGGATCGAAGCTGACCGGAATTTCCCGTTTGGCCGACGAGGCGGCGAGCTCGGCGCGGATGGCCTGCTGGAAGGCCTCGGGCACCCCGTCGACGATGAACTGTTCCTTCGGCACGATCCCGACCTCGTTGAGGAGGAATTTCGAGATCCCCAGGACGTAGGAGGAATCCAGGATCATGTGCAGGTGGTTCGGGAGGCCGTACCGGAACTCGAGGAGGAAGGTCGCGAGGCTCTGGATCTCCTCGTAGAAGCCCGCCTCCTCGCCGCCGATGAAGTCCTCGACCGGTTTCGGATCGAGGCCGGCGAAGGCCGCGACGGCGCGGAGAAACCTCGAGGTCTCGTTCCCGCCGATCGGGATGTACGGGAACTGGAGAAAGGGCTGGCCGTACTTCCCCTCCAGGTGCCTCACGATGTCGAGCCCGAACCAGGGCGACACGAGGATGTTGAAGCGCGCGTTCGGCATCGTCCTCCATTCGGCGACCCCGCCCGACTCCGGCCCGAAGAGGATGTTGACCCTCAGGCCGATGCCCTCCAGTATCCGCTTCAGCTCCCTCAGGTTTCCCTTCCAGAACTGGTCCTGATACGGGATCGAGGCGAAGACGTTCACGAGGTTGTCGATTTTCGTCGTGCCGTCTTCGGCGTAGACCTCGACGTACTGGTCGACGATCGCGTTCACGACGTTCGAATGGCTCACGTAGTTGTTGGACTTGAACCCGGCCGTCTCGACGTGGACGATCGGTTTCCCCTCCGCCTGGAATTCCGCCACCACCTGGGAAATGTCGTCGCCGACGATCTCGCTCGTGCATCCCGAGAGGACGACCTGGAGGTCGGAGTCGATGACCTTGTAGGTTCCCTCGATGACGGTCTTGAGCTTCGCCTCGCCGCCGAAGACGACCTCCTTCTCGCTCGCGTTGGTGCAGGGGGCGGTGCTTCCCCCCGCGTAGCCGGTCGAGTGCTCGAAAAAGCCCGAGACCATGGTCCCGCAGCCGGGACCCGAGTGGAGTATGGGCACCGCCTTCCTGATGGCGACGACCGTCTGCATGGCGCCGATGGCGCAGGTAAACCGCTCCTGTTCAATAATTCCTGACATTCGTGTTGTCTCCGAGGAAGGTGTAGGGATTCTGCTCGAGCCACCATTTCGTGTAGGGGTTGATGGCGTGCCTGGCGAGGTTCGTCACGAACTCGTTGTTCTCGATCGCGTCCAGGATCCGCTCGCCGTAGTTGACGAGGCCCTTGTATCCCATGCCGAAGTGCTCGTCCCCGATCAGAAGCGAGGGGATGCCGAGCTTTCCTCCCCAGAGGGTCATGCCCCCGTGTCTGGCGAGGAGGATGTCGGGTTTCGATTTCGAGAGGATGTTCACCAGCTCGTACTCCTGCTTGTTGCAGACGTTGTAGTTCGGCACGTCGCCGTAGTCCCTCACCGTGTTCGAGAGGGCGTCGGCCTCGACCGAGCCGTTGTCGTAGAGGGGATCGTGGTGGAAGATGGCGGCCCCCCTCACCTCGAGCCCTAGCTCCCTCAGGATCGCGATGAGGGAGTGGCCGTGCGATGCCCCCGCCGTCACGTAGGCGGTCTTGCCCTTCAGCTTTTCGCGAAGCTCCCCGATCCGGGGCAGCCAGGCCTCCCGCTCCTCCTTCAGGAGGACCTCCACCTCGGCCTCCCTTCCCGTCATCGTTCCGAGCTCGCGGAACCACCGCTCCGTCTGGGGAATTCCGTAGGGGGCCGAGACCTTGATCTCGGGCACGCCGTAGCCCTGCTCGAGGGCCGCGCCGAGGTAGGAACCGAGGGTCGCGCAGATCTGGATGGTCGCGACCGCCTCGGAGGAGTGCTCGATCTGCTCCAGGGTCGAGAACGGGGTGAGGTAGTTGGGCCTCAGGCCCAGGCGGCCGAAGAGGTCCTTGAAGATGTCGGCGCCCCAGAAGTTCACGACGTTCACCATGTCGTCCTGTTTTTTCACCGGCGGCTTGATGAGCTTCCTCGCGATGCCGTGGTAGCCGGCGTCGAAGCCCGAGGTCCAGATCTTGGACTTGAAGCCCTCGCAGAACACGGCGACCACCGGGATCCCGAGCTCCTCCTCGGCCTCGTTCGTCACGTTCTCGACGTCGTCGCCGATGATGCCCGACGAGCAGGTCGTGATGACGAAGATGACGCGGGCTTTCGTCCGCGCGTAGACCTCGCGGATGCTCTCGGCGAGCTTCTGGTTTCCGCCGTAGACCATGTCCTTCTCCTCGAGGTTCGTGGAGAAGATCTTGCGCTGGGTCGTCTTCTCGAGCCCGCGGTTCACGCCGTTCACACGGTAGACGAACTCGTAGCCGTGGAAACATGCGCTGCAGCCGACCGGCCCGTGGCTGATGACGGCGGCGTCCTGGATGAGGACGAGGGTGCAGGCCGCGTTGCTCGTCGAGCAGCCCAGGCACTGGCTGAAGGACCGCGAGCTGTCGGCGAGGGTTCCCCGTCTCGCGCAGCCGACGAGCCCCGCCGCCGTTCCCTCGAAACCGGTGATCGAGCCGAGCCTGATCTCGCGTACCTGGACCTCTGGCGCCCGTAAATTGACCGTGCTCATGAAATCCCTCCTAGAAACTTCGCCAACCACGGTTGGCTCGTTGGAAAGTACCTCGCCATGGGGCTTAGTCGGCCATCACCCAACGTGGCCGAATCCGACTGTATGTTCCACCATCGTGGCTTCCATACACCCAAAAATACTAATACTATAGATTAAATAGCATATAAAGACTATAGGAAAACTAATAATAATGTCAATGAGGCGGGGACCAATTATGGGAAAAAACCTGATTATTCTCGGGAGGGATGACGCACGTGGCTTGCCGGGAGGCCGTCACCGCCAACAAGCTTCGAGGAACCAATAAAAACTTGCCAGACCGCCAGGATGGTATATACTGGGCGCGGCAGGGATACATGCACCCATTTCTTCGTTGGCTTGCCCATCCCGTGCGGATGGGAGCGCCGATACGGTGATTCCACGATGAAGGCGAAAACGCGGCTTCCTCCGGAACGGAAGCGAGAACTCATTTCCGGCTCCATTCTGCTGCTCAGGCTCATGGCACTCTTCCTGGTGCTTGCGGCCCTCTATTGGGCGCTCTTCATGATCAGGTCGCCGATCGTCGAGCGGAAATGGACGCGGTCCCTCGTCGTCCTGCTGTTCGTCGAGGCCGCCCTGTGCATCATTCCGTTTTTCTCGGGAAGGTACGGGAGAAGCCTCGCGAGTTTCGCGCGGTTCTGCCTTTCCCTCGTCATCGGTTTCCCCCTGGCGGAGGACTTCGCCATCGAGAGCTTCCTTCTCTGTTCGGTGATCATCGACACCGCCGTCCTCTATCCTCCCCAGGCCTCCGTCGGCGTCTCCCTCGTCTTGGCGGGGGTGACCCTGATCGCCCAGCGGCCCTTTCTCCTGTGGGGCGTACCGGTCGCCGCTCCCACACCCCAGGCCCTCGGCCTCGGGATGGCCGCCGCGGTCTTCACCATGATCATGGCCACCTGGATCCGGAGGCAGGACACGAGGATAACCGGGCAGGAGGAGCTTCTCGCGCAGCTCCGGAGCATGGTTTCCCGGATCTCCTCGGCGAACCTGGGTTTCCAGAACTACGCCAGGATCATCGAGAGCAAGTCCAAGGAGGACGAGAGGAAGCGCATCTCCCGCGAGATCCACGACAACGCCGGCTACGCCCTCACCAACATGAGGATGCTCATGGAGTCCGGGCTCCGCATCCTGGACCCGAAGGAGCTCGAGTTGACGGAAATCCTGAACTACACGAAGGAACAGGCCATCCAATGCCTGGAGAAGATCAGGATCTCGATGAGGAGCCTCAGGAACATCGAGCGCCCCAGCGTTCCCTTTTCCAGCGAGGTCTACAAGATCGTCTCGCATTTCGAGATAGCCACCGGCACCAAGATCTTCGTGAACTACTGCAACCTGGAGGATATCAAGGATCCGGGAATCCGGGACATCCTCTACGCGATCATCCAGGAAGGGATGATCAACGCCCTCAGGCACGGAAACGCGACGGCCATCCAGATCCTGTTCTGGATGGGCCCCGGCACCGTCACGCTGATCCTGCGCGACAACGGGACCGGTTCCGACGTCATCAACGAAGGCGTGGGAATCTCCGGGATCAAGGAGAGGGTCGCCTCGGTGGACGGCTCGATCGCCTTCTGCTCGTCGGAGGAGGGATTCGAAATCAACGTGACCGTCCCATCCAGGAGAGAGATCTATGTCGAAAATTAGGGTGCTGCTCGTCGACGACCAGGAACTGTTCGTGAAAAGCCTGAAAAGGGTGATCGAGGCCGATACGGAGGACATCGAGGTCGTCGGCATCGCCGTGAACGGAGCCGACGCGGTCTCGGCCGTCGGGACGCTGAAGCCCGACCTCGTGCTCATGGACGTCAGGATGCCCGTCATGGACGGCGTGGAGGCGGCCAAGTCGATCAGGAAGCTCGAGCCCGAGACCCTCGTCCTGATGCTGACGACCTTCGAGGACGACGAGTACGTTCTCAAGGCCGTCGAGTACGGCGCCTGCGGCTACCTCCTCAAGGACATCGACCCGTCCCGGCTGATCATCGCCATCAGGGCCGTCGTCGGCGGGGCCTGCATTTTCGACCAGAAGGTCCTCCCCAAGATCGTGAAGGGAGGCTCGGGCGACGGCCAGGCCGTCAGGAAAAAGCAGGACCACCTTCTCGAGCGGCTGACCTTCCGGGAGCGGGAGATCCTCGCCCTGATCGAGGAAGGCAGGAGCAACGAGGAGATCGGGAACATCCTCCATCTCGGGATCCAGACGGTCCGGAACTACACGAGCCTGATCTATTCGAAGACCGGCATCCACAACAGGCTGAGGATAGTCAGCGGCTCGGGCGACCGGGTCCCCCCACGGGGCGAGGGCTGATACCGGTATTTGCGTACCGTCCCGGCCTCCTTTTTCCATGAAAGAAAGTACGCCCGTAACTACCGCCGGCGGCCTAACCGCGATATCGTGAAAAATCAAGCCGTGGGCTTGCAAAAGCATGTTATCGCGGCCGGACACGGCCCGCGGTATAAAGGAGTGCGTATGAATGCGAAAAAAGTTTTGTTCGCCCTGGTCGGGGCCCTCGTGGTTTCCGGCCTCGCCTTCGCGGCGGGCGGACAGAAGGTGCTGAAGGTCGCTCATTTCTACGACCCGATGAGCGAAAGCAGCAAGGTGAACTCGAAGTGGTTCGACGACATCGCGGCCCAGTTCGCGAAGGAGAATCCCGGCGCGAAGGTCGAGTTCGAGCTTTTCCAGTGGGACCAGATCGACGTGAAGGCGATGTCCGATTTTCGCTCCGGCATCAAGAGCCACGACGTCATCCTCACCTCGCCCCAGCTCGCGGCCCAGCACGCCCAGGTCGGCGACCTGGCTGACCTGAGCGGCATGGTCTCCCAGTCCTGGTCGAAGCAGGAGCAGGCCGAGTTCAACTGGTCTTCAGCCTGGAAGGGTGGAATCGTCGGCGACAAGCTCTACGGCATCGCCCTCGGGAACCACAGCCGAGTGCTGGTTTACAACAAGGACATGTTCAAGGCCGCGGGGCTCGATCCCAATAAGCCGCCGAAGACCATCGACGAGCTCATCGCCGACGCGAAAAAGCTCACCAAGGATACCAACGGCGACGGGATTCCCGAGGTCTATGGGCTGGGCATGTTTTTCGGCCCCTCCCGGGCGACCAACGAGCTCTACTTCTCGCCCCTCCTCTGGGGCTCCAAGACCGACACCTGGGACCCGGTGACGAAGAAAGCCTCCTTCGCCAGCCCCGCCGGCATCAAGGCCGCGCAGTTCTTCCGCGACCTCGTCTACACCTACAAGGTGACCCCTTCCTCCGACCTCGCGGGGACCTATGACGACGCGATCCTCACCTCCTTCCTGAACGGCCGAATCGCCATGGGATGGGGTTTCGGATCCTACTGGATCGCCCAGCTCGAGGCCAAGGGCATGGTGAAGGGATGCTTCCCGGCGACGGCCTCGGGCGTCGAGGTGAACGCGGGAGTCGCCCTCCTGCCCGGATGTCCCACCTTCACCAACGCGTGGAACGCCTCCATCTATTCGCTGAGCGAAAACAAGGACCTGGCCTGGAAGTTCATCAACATCATGCTGAAGGCGGAGAACCTCAGGAATTACGCCGACGCCGGCCTTCCCATCCGGGCTTCCGAGTGGAACAAGCCCGAGATGAAAACCCCCTTCTACAAGGTCTGGAAGGATTCCATCGCCACCGGTCACCCGATGCCCGCCACGGCCCACTACGGCGAGCTTTCGGATACGGTCGCGGCCGCGCTGCAGAACATCCTCGTGTCAAACGAGGGGATCGAAACAACGTTGACGAAGGCGCAGGACGAATATAATGCAAAGTACGCGGGGAACTGAAAAGGGACCCGCGGGAACGTTTGAGAGCATCGTAGGGAAGCGTGCGCTTCCCTACGTGTTTCTCGCCCCGGCCCTCTGCATGATTCTTTTTCTGCTGATCGTGCCCGTCGTCGAAGGGGTGTTCATGAGCTTCCTGAGCACCAGTTCCGCGGGCGTGGTCAGCTGGGTAGGTTTCGACAACTACCGGATCCTCTTCAGGGAATCCCGGTTCGAAAACAACATGAGGGCCTCCCTCCTGTATCTGGCGGGAGTCCTCATCCTCTCGACGCCGCTCGCCTACGGAGCCGCCCTGCTGATCACGGGGAAGTTCAGACAGGCGGCCTATTTTCGGGGCATTTTTCTCCTGCCCTGGATCAGCGCCCCGATGGTGAGCACCCTGCTGTTCCGCGCCCTCGTCGATCCCCAGGTCGGGCCGATGGGAAGGCTGGTCCAGCACCTGAGCGGGAGTTCCGTCGTCGTGCTCGGGCACCCGGTCTGGGCCTTCGTGTTCATAATCTTCCACAGCTTCTGGCGCTCGTTTCCCTTCATCATGCTCTTCCTTTCCGCGGGCATGTCCACGATACCGAGCGAGATCTACGAAAGCGCGATGGTCGACGGCGCGGGGAAATGGAAGCGCTTCACCAACCTGACCCTCCCCCTGACGAGCAACCAGCTGGCGATCTCGATGCTGATGGTGACGGTGTGGACGCTCTACGACTCGGAAACGATCTACGCCTTCACCAACGGCGGTCCCGGCTACGCCACCGAAACCCTCGCGGTGAGGCTGTTCAAGTCCGCTTTCATCAACTTCGACCTGAACACGGGCGCCGTGATCGGCGTCATCCTTATCATCATGAGCACGCTGTTCATGGCCGTGTACATGAAGCTCGTTGCCGGAGCCGGAGGGGAAGGCCAATGACGAACCGTAGAAGGAAAATAACCAAGCTCGTTTCGGACATCCTCGTCTGGTTCGGCTTCATCGCGATCGCCGCCTTCGTCCTCCTGCCCCTGCTCTGGGGCCTGAGGACTTCCCTCGCTCCCGAGTTCGATTCGAAGATCATCCCGAGCTCGTTCACCCTGAAGAACTATATCTCGGTCATGTCTCGGCCGGAGCTCTTCCTCTATTCCGGAAACAGCCTGATCATCAGCATCGCGACCATCGCGATCGTGCTTCCCATCGCCCTGGTCGGGGCCTACGCCCTGGCGCGGTTCAATTTCATCGGCAAGGAGTTCGGTGTGGTCTTCATGATCATTCCCCTCCTGCCCGCCATCGCCGTGCTGGTGCCCCTGGTCACCTACATGAACAAGCTCCACATGTACAACTCGCTCATCGCCGTCATCCTGGTCAACTCCGTTTTCAACCTTCCCTTCGCGATCTGGACGCTGCGGAACTTCATCATCTCCAACCCGATCAGCATCGAAGAGGCCGCGCTGATCGACGGCTGCTCCAGGATGCAGATGCTCTTTTCCGTCGCGATTCCCATGATGAAGCCCGGCATCGTATCGGTCGTCGTGTACACCTTCATCAATTCCTGGAATTCGCTGATCTTTTCCTTCGCGCTGACCCCGTCTCCCAAGCTCAGGGTCATGCCGCAGGGGATTCTCGCCTTCATGGGAACCTGGGGAACCCAGTGGGGAGGCTTGACCGCCCTCGGCATCCTCGCCCTGATTCCCCCCCTTGTCCTTTTCCTGCTTTTCCAGAAATACTTCGTGGCCGGGCTTTTCGGAACCCAGTTGAAATAGCGAATCATTCAGGAGGATGGATATGACTTCTCGAGAACGGATGCTCGCCGCCCTGGACCGGAAAAAGCCGGACCGGCTGCCGGTGACGACCCACCATCTGATGCAGTTCTTCGTCGACACCTTCATGGGCGGGGTTTCCTTTCCCGAGGTCTTCGATTCCTTAGGGCTGGAGGCCATCGACTGGGTCATGCCCCTGGGCTACGACGAGGGCGCCAGGGAGGATCACTGGAAGATCGTCGTCGAGGAGGTTCCCGATTCCTCCTACGTGACCCACCGCCATACGATCCACACCCCCGGCGGAACGCTTTCGTGCATCCTGCAGACCAACCAGTACACCACCTGGCAGGCCGAGCATTTCGTCAAGACCAAGGCCGACATGGACCTGATCGGCAGGTACTGGGTCGAGCCCTTCTGCCAGGCGGACAAGGTCAACGAGGCGGCCGCGAGGATCGGCCAGAGAGGCATCGTCAGGGGCCACTGCATCACCTTCGACGTCTTCGGCCAGCCGGGCTGCTGGCAGGATTTCTGCTGCCTGAGGGGCACCGAACAGGCCATCCTCGACGCCATCGACGATCCCCAGTGGGTCCACGAGTCGCTCGCGATGCTCCAGAGCCACAAGCTCAACTACGTCCGCTCCCTCGCCGGGGCGAGGTACGACCTCCTCGAGATCGGCGGGGGGGACGCCTCGACGACGGTCATCTCCCCGTCTCTTTTCAACGAATTCGTCGCCCCCTACGACGCCCCCCTCATCGCGGCCATACGGAAACAGGGAATCAGGGTCGTCTACCACACCTGCGGCGGGATGATGCCGATCCTGGAGGACATCGCGGCCATGGGGCCGAACGCCATGGAAACCTTCACCCCTCCCGACATGGGAGGGGACACGAGGCTCGCCGAGGCCAAGAAACGGATCGGGGATAGGGTCTGCATGATCGGCGGCTTCGATCAGGGGCATTTCTTCAAGGGCTCGAGCGAGGAGGAGACTCGGGCCGAGGTCCGGCGGTGCTTCCGGGAGGCGGGACCGGGAGGCGGCTACATCCTCGCGCCCTCCGACCATTTCTTCGACACGGACATGAAATTGCTCAGGGCCTTCGTCGACGAGGCGAAGAAGTGCCTGTATTGAGGGGGAAATCCATGGGCAAACTGGAATCCATCCTTTCCGGCACGAACGATACTCCCGGCTTCTGGCCGGGAAACCCCCTCTGCGCGACCAAGCTCGCCTACGCGCGGGGGCTTTCCCTTCCGGTTTCGAGGGCCCTGGCGGAAGCGGCCCCGGCGAGCGACCATTTCGTCGACCGCGGCGACGAGGAGATCGAGCTGAACCTGGCCCTCGGCAGCGACCTGATTTGGGTCGCCCCGGAAATCGTCCACGGTTCCTGGAAATCCCCGGACGGGAGGCCGCTCTGGGACGTGACGGGCGGGAAACCGAGGGAATCCCTGGGCTCCCCGGGGGTTTTCGCCGAAACGGAGGATCCCTCCGAGGTCGACGACTTTCCCTGGCCCGACCCGGCCTGCCTCGACCTCTCGGTCACCCGGGAGATCATGGAAAAGGCCAGGGCCAGGAACCTGGGCATCCTCGGCGGGACCTGGGGATGCTTCTTCCACATCGCCTGCGATTTCTTCGGCATGGAGAACTACTTCGTCAAGATGTACACCGATCCCGAGGTTGTCCACCGGGTGACCGAGCACATCCTGGACTTCTACCTCGCGCTCCAGAAGAGGATCCTCGACGAAATGGGGGGCCTCATCGACGCCTGCTTTTTCGGCAACGACCTGGGAACCCAGCGCTCGCCCCTGATCGGCCCCGAGCTTTTCAGGACCTTCTTCCTGCCCTATGCCCGGCGTTTCGTCGGCCTCTCGAAGTCCTACGGAAAGAGGGTTTTCATCCATTCCTGCGGCTCCATCGTCGATTTCATCCCCGATCTCATCGAAATCGGGGTCGACGGCCTCCATCCCCTGCAGGCCCTCGCCGCCGGCATGGACGCCGACAACCTCGTCGCCCGTTTCGGCGGGAAGCTCGTTTTCATGGGAGGTATGGACACCCAGGACCTGCTCCCGTTCGGAAAGCCCGAAGAGGTCGAACGGGAGGCCGAACGCCTCCTCTCCGTCTTCGGCAACCGGTTCATCCTGTCCCCGAGCCACGAAGCCCTCCTGCCGAACGTCCCGATCGCCAATATTCTCGCCCTGCGTTCGGTTCTGGATCGACGGAACCGGTAAATAGCGGCCAAATTAGGCTCGACAAGCGGGTTTCGATCGCGTATTATTTATGGCACGTTTGAATGGAGCTTCCCCGGAGGTTCCATTCGACAAAATACCAAATAAGGGAGAACCTATGGCTGAAAAAGAAACACTTGTAATCGCCTCCAAAGTGAAAGCGTATATCAAAGAGACCTCTGAGCTTAAATGCTCGGCGGCCGTGATCGACGCTCTCTCCGACAAGGTTCGTGCCCTCTGCGACGAGGCCGTCAAGAAGGCCCAAGCCGACAAGCGGAAAACCGTTCAAGAAAAGGATTTCCAGTAGCGAAAAGCGCCGTCCGGACCTGTTCTCGGACGGCGCCGGTTTCGTGCGCCTCCCCCAAATTCCCGTCCTCCCGAGTCCGGTCAGATATCGTACTGAGCGGGCCGTGACTTCGGAACCACGAGGCTGACTCTCGTTCCATACAGCTCCCTCGATTCGATGGTGAAGCGCAGGGCCTTCTGGTATTCGAGGTAGAGCCGCTGGTAGACGTTGCTGATGCCGATGTGGGAGCCGTCCAGTTGGCCCCCGTTCTGCACCGCCTCCAGGTTTTGCTCGATCGCCGCCAGATCGTCATTCGCCATGCCAGAGCCGTTATCCATCACGACGACCTCGGTTCCATCCTCGACCGACCTGATCGCGATGGTGAGGCAGGCATCGTCGGCGTTGGCCCTGAATCCATGGAGGACCGCGTTCTCCACCAGGGGCTGGAGGGTCAGCTTGCAGATCTCGGTGGACAGGGCAGCCTCGTCGATGTCCCAGTAGACGTCGAGCCGGCTGATCTTGTGCTTGACGATCGAGAGGTACTGCCTGATGTACTCGCATTCGTCCCGAAGGCTCACCCATTTGCTTTTCATGAGATTGTAGTGGTAGATCTTGCCGAGGATCTCGCAGACCTGAACAGCCTCCTCCCCCTTCCCGCCGATGATGAGTCCGTTGATGATCTCCAGGGTATTGTAGAGGAAATGCGGATTCACCTTCTGCTGGAGAATGTCGATCTCGGCCTCCCTGCGGAGGGCGTTGATCTCCTCGTTCTGCTTCATCAGCAGGGCCAGATCGACGGACATGTCGTTGAAGCCGCTGAGCAGCTCCCCGATCTCGTCCTTGTAGTTGTTCTCGACGGTCAGACCGAAGTGGTTCCTCCGGATCTCCATCATGGCGTTCTTGCATTTGATGATCGGGTTCGTGAGATAGCGCGAGAACGCCGCGATGCTCATGATGAACAGGATGCTGATGGGGATCGGGAGCAGGAAGATGAGATTCATGTTGCCCAGGCTGACGAAGGGATTGGGCGACTGCTTGCGGAAGATGCGGATGGTCCAAAGCCCGTCCATCAGGGTATCCGTGAGCGAATACCATCCCCCCCGCCGGGCCATTCCCATACCCGAGGGCAGGCGGGCGGCCAGGTCGGTTTCGAGGGACGGCGGAACGTTCGAGAGGATCGTCCGTCCCTTGCTGTCGCGGATGCGGACCAGGTCCCTGGCGTTCGTCGCGCTGTCGGGCATCAGGAAGTTCAGGTTGTCCGCGGTCACGTTGATCGCGAGGTAGCCCAGGAACGAGAAGTTGAAATAGCTCGTGACCGTATAGTAGATCGTCATGGACCAGCGATCGTTGAGGCCCGAGAAGAGGACGCTCCTGCCATACTCGATGTATTTCTTCTTCTCCCTCAATTCGTTGAACCACGGCTGCTTCCTGATGTCGTATTTCTGGTCGTGGCGGATATTGTTGTTGCTCCACAAGGTCGCGCCGTCGGAGATCAGGACGAACGAGAGATCGTCGTTGATGGTCGAGAGGCTGCTGAGGAAGTGCATGACGTTCTTCTGATAGTCCTGGAACTCGGCCTTGGAGGCGGTTCGATCGATGACCATCAGCCTCTGGACCCAGTTGCTGAACATGATCGAGTAGGCCGTGTAATCCAGCCTCGAAAGATAGGAAGCCAGCTGCCGCTTCTTCAGCGCGAGGCTGCTCTGCAGGTACTCCTCGGTGTCCTTCCGCGTGTTCGCGTAGCTCGTGACGAACAGGACCACGAAGGAGTACACGAGGACGGCGGCCATGCTGAACGATATGAGAACGATGAGCTTTTTCCTGAGGTTCGCTCCCCTGAAGTTCTCCAGGGCTTTCCGGGGAAAGGGCGGCCACTTCATAGCTCAGCCTCTCCGTCGTCCAGGAAGACGAGCCTGGCGTCGTTCCGCGACATTTTCATGGTGATTTTAAGCCTGTTGTCATCGATTCTCTCCCAGCGATCGGCTCCATGCACCGAGGCCATCCTTTCGAGGGGCTGGGTGCAATACGCAACCTCCATCGACTCCCGGGTGAAGAAGGCGATCAGGCCGCGCCCGGTTTTCGGATCGATCTTCTCGTGTATCTCCGGGCTCGCGCCGATGAAGCCCGAGCCTCGAGGATAGGATTCGGTCACGTCCTTGGCAACCCTCTTGTACCGGCGGATGCATGAGGAGAGCTCCTCCACTTCCTCCCCGGAAAGGGACTGGAGATCGCCCCAGATTCCGTTTCCCCCCAGGCAAAGGGAAGCCAGTGCGTTGCGTCTCGCCGCCGAAGGGCCATCGGGAAAGAAGTGGGTGAGGAAAAGGATCGACGGGATGACGGCATCGTAGGCGAGGGACTGGCGGCAGACCTGGTTCCTCGCTGACCCGGGGTAGAAGAACACGTTCCAGTTTTCCCGGTAGGTGTCCTTGGCCCGAGGAATGTCGAAATCGTGGTAGTAGGGGCCGTTGTTCATGTGGAAGAACTTCCCCGCCGAGAGGAATCCGAGCCCCATGTAGCGACGGCTTTCGGTGATATCCAGGTCGACGATGGCGCCCGAGAGTCGCCGGCTTACCTCTGAGGCGATGCGCGTCAGGGCCAGGCCGCACTGGAAGCGGAAGTTTCGTTCGCGTTCCTCGGGACCGGCATTCGGACCCCCATGGTGATGGTGGGACGCCGTGCATCCCCCCATGTCCACCGCATCCCACTTGAAGTAGCGCACCCCGTACCGCTCGCCGACGGCCACGAGCTTTTCGATGAGCCAGTCGGCGTAGTCCGAGGCGAGGCACATGGCGAAGCTCTCCTCGGTTTCCCAGACCGGGCCGAGGCTCACGTCACGGCCCTCGAACTGCTTGCGGTATTCGGGATGCTCCCGGCTTATCCGCGACCCGACCGCGGCGGCGCAGGGGTTGAACCAGAGGCCCAGCTTCATGCCATAGCCATCCAGGCGGGAGCGAATTTCCTCCAGGTTGTCGGGAAAGCGGCCGAGATCCACTTCCCAGTCCCCAGTGCTCCGGTACCATCCGGTGTCGATGACAAAGACGTCGATGCCTATGGCGTGAGCCGTCTCGATATCCCGGAGCATCGTCGCGGTGTTCAGATCCTGGAGGTATTTCCGTCCGCGGAACGCCCGGTTCCGTTCCTGATTGTTCCAGGTATTGTAGAAGACATAGGGTTCCCTGCTCGCTCCGGAGGCGGACAGGTCGTGCAGCAGGAACGACCGGTAGCCCTTGAGCATCCCGTCCCCGTCGCCGGAACGGAGACCGATCTGGAACCAGGGCGTCACGTAGGGCCGATCGTCGCTGAAGAACGTTCCGTCGCAGTACGTGCCGTCGCCGCATTCGAGGCTCATCACCAGGGTTTTTTCCCGCCGTTCCGCCGAAAAGCCGAGGAAATTGTCGCTGGACTCCCCTCCGTGCTCGTACGCGACGAGCATGGTCGTCGGTCCCACTCCCCCCGCTTCCCATTCGGCCAGGAGTATCGGCCCCGAGAATCTCGCCTCGTCGATCCACGCAACCTCCGGGCGCTCGATCATCTGGGGGAGATAGGCGTGGCGGGTTTCCGCGTACTGATTGATCTG
>DBTK01000092.1:0-14607 GCA_002307015.1 Spirochaetaceae bacterium UBA1318 | reverse complement strand
ATTGATCTGCACCTCGGTGAGCCTGACATCCCGGGGTACCGCGAAGCTCGCATAGCGGAAGGCGTCCTTTCCCGGCGATTTGGTGAGCCGGGCGCCGGAGCCCCCGAGCCGGTAGCGCATGCGGGCGAAGCCGGGGTACCGGAGAACGTCGAGCGTTAGGCTCGCCCGTTCTGTCAGAGCGCACCGATAGCCGCCCTCCTCGCCGTTCAGCACCGCCGGAATCGATCGCGCAACCGATCCTCTCGCCACCGCGCCGTCGACCTCGAGACAGGGCGGGGCAAGGATGAAAAGTTCCAATTCTCCAGGCCCTTCCGTTTCTCTGGCCTGTACGTTCCCGATGTTTCCCGACACGTTGCGCCTCCTCTCGATCCTCTTGATGGCTCTCTCCGTCCCCGTGCTATACTGAATCCGCCGCCTGCGGGCGGCAGGATGTTCCATGTACGACGTGTGCATCGTAGACGACGAAATCTTGATACAGCAAAGCATCACCGCGCGGCTGCGGACCTCCGGGGTTCCGGTGAGGGTGCTCGGGTGCGCGGACAACGCCGAAAGCGCGATCATCCTCTACTGGTCCAGCAAGCCGGACATCTTTTTCGTTGATATCAACATCCCCGGGATGGACGGCCTCAGCCTCGTCCGCCGGATCCGCACCGAGGATCCCGACTGCACCACGGAATTCATCGTCATCACGGGCTACGATGATTTCCTGCATCTGCGTGAGGCGATCCAGAGCAACGTCATGGACTATCTCCGAAAGCCGATCGATTCGGAGGAGTTCAACGCCGTGCTCGCCGCCACCGTGCAGAAGATCCAGCAGGAAAGGCGGAAGCACCAGCCCAAGGGCGGAGATCATGCGTATTACGAGGAATACCTCGCCGGCGGTCCCCAGCTCCTCGGGGCCGGTCTCCTCCTCGCGGCCTATGCGCCCTCTCCGGCGGCCCTCGACGGGAACGAGGAGGAGGGCAGGGAGCTCCGGCTCTTCCTCGATGAACCCGGGCTTGGCGGCAAGGAGGCGAGGGTATCCCTCGAGTTCCAGAATGTCCCGAACATCAGGCTCTACCATTTTCCCGGCGTGTCGCTTTCCCGGGCCGATCTGCTGACGCTCCTTCGACTGCCGATGCTGAGGCGCGCGATGTCCTTCGTCCATGCCCACCCGAACATGGCCCAGCTGGAAACCTACGTGGAAGCCCTCGAGCAGTCCCTGAACAGGAGGTTCCTCTTTCCCGGGCTGATCGAGTGCTCCCGGAAATCCCACTTTCCCCCCGCCGACCTGGGAATGCTGGATTACGCGCTGGAGAACGGGGACGTCCAGGCCTGCCACGTCGCGATCTCCGCCCTCCTTTCGAAGGCCGGCGGCGAGGCCGAGACGATCGGAGAATTGAGTCCCCTTTACCGGCAAATCATGCTTCTCCTGATGAACAAGTACGTCGCCCACGATACCTCGATGCCCGGTCCGATCAAGATGGAGCTGTCTCCCTTCGCCCTCTGCCGGTATCCCACCCTGGAATCCCTGAGGAATTTCGTCTGCGGCGCTTCCTCGGCCTTCGTCCGATCCGTCGAAGCCGATGGCCGAAGGGGGGACCTGATCCCGAGGGTCATCGAATACCTGAAAAAGAACTACCGCAACGACATCTCCCTGCACAAGCTCTCGGGCCTTTTCTACGTCTCGCCTTCCTACCTCAGCCGGCGCTTCAAGGAGAGGACCGGCCTCTCCTTCGTCGATTTCCTGGAGGAGATCCGCCTCGAGAAGGCCGAGGAATACCTGACCGCGTCCTCCATAAAAATCACGGAAATATCGGAGCAGGTCGGCTATCTGGATCCGAATTATTTCTCCAAGGTCTTCAAGAACAAGTACAACCTATCGCCGAGCGATTACCGGCAGAGCCGCAAGCGCTGAGGCTAGAGGGGCCGCTCGAGACCCGGGACGAAACCGGCCTCGATCAGGGACACCAGTGAAAGCAGCGCCCCCCAATGGTAGAACCTGTCGCTGCTTGAGACATCGCAGCCTTCCCCGGTATCGCCGTTGAAGTTCTCGTGGACGTGTCCGTTCGACGTCCATTCCTTCATGAGCACCTTCCTGCCCTTGTCCGCCAGCACCCGGCCCGCGTCGGTCAGCCCCTGCTTCCTCAGGGCGATATAGACGAGGAGATTCAGGGGAGCCCAGATTCTCCCCCGCCAGTAGTTCTGGTCGCGATACGCGGGGTCGTTGCGCGCTATCGAAGGGATCATGTACTCCCCGTAGAATTCCTCCCCGTTGAAGAAGTGCTCCCTCATCATCCTCTGCGCCCGCTCCGAGGTGACCTTGTCGGAGTAGAGCGCGTAGAAATTGGTCGGGCCGATGCGCGTGCTGAACTCCCCGGTGTCCGTTCTTCTGTTGCAGTAGATCCCGAGTTCCTCGTTCCACAGCCCCTCGAGTCCCCGCTTGCACAGCTCCGCCCTCGCTCTCAGCTCGCCAGCCTCGGGGCGGGCGAGGACGCCGGCGAGGTCGGCCAGGCACTCGCAATCATGGATGTAGAGGCCCGTGAAGCCGACGTCGGCGAGGCTCATGAGATGGGTGCCGGGGTCGAACGGCATGCCGTCGTACAGGGGCGAATTGTCCTGGCCCGATTCGAGCACGGCCCCCAGAACCTCGTTGACCCCCATAGAGCCCCAGTGCCGGTCCATGCCGTCGTCGTATGGATCGGAGCCGAGGCAGATCTGGCCGTTTCCCAGCATCCGGTGCCCGGCGAACCATCGATTCCATCCCAAAAGGTCGTCGAAGAGGTACTCGACGAGCCATTTCTCGCGGTAGGCCCGGTAAAGCTCCCGGACGACCATGGAACCCACGGGAGGCTGGGAGCGGTCCCGGCTCTTGAAACCGTCGGCGCTCCCGAAATTGGGGACGAATCCGGCTTCCGTCTTCTGGTGCGTTATGGCGATGGCGTTGGCATAGGCCAAGTCCCTGTTTTCCACCATCGCCATCAACGAAGCGAAATAGGTATCCCAGTCGAACAGGACGTAGCCGCCCCAGTTGACGTTCCATATCCTCGAAACGGTCGAACAGATCCGGTCGGTCTCCGGCTCGTAGATGGTATCCCAGGCGAGGCAGGTCCTCATGGCGTTGTAGCATTCCGCGAGTTCCCCGTATTTCCGATTTTCCCCGATGACGAGCCGCTTCGCCTTTTCCATCATTCCCGAGAGCTCCGCCGCGCCGATCCGGCGGCCGGTCGAGATCGCCACGGGGCGGGAAAGCTCGACGGCGAGGTAGGGGTTCGTCAAGCCGGTGTTCAGCTGCCGGACGGCCTCGCCGTCGGTGAATACGGCGAGGTCCTTCCCCGGGGTCCGGGCCGCGAGCCGGTCCGTTTCCCTCCACACCTGTCCTTCCCCGTTCCAGAGGATGGCGATCGAGACCAGGAGGGTGGGAGGACGCCGAAGGATCTTCGTCGGCGTCACGAGGATGCACTGATCGCCCTCGTGGGTGCAGCTCTGGATCAGGAATTCCTGGCCGCTGGAGGAGAGCCTCAGTTCCGTGTATCGTCCGTCGTAGCTCCGCGGGCCGGGATGGATGGTTTCATCGTCCTCGCCCTGCCGGCCGATCAGCGATTCCCGGAGGACTTTGGCGGTGTTGTAGAATTTGAAGGCGAGGCCGATGGCGATTCCTTCGGGCATCAGCACATGGGTCAGGACGCTGTTGTTGTAGTAGGTGTTGAAGCCCCGCTTCATGGCCGTCGACAGGTTTTTGGCTTCGTTCATATTTCCTATCCCTTCAGTCCCGTGAACGTGATGCCCTCGATGAAGTAGCGCTGGGCGAAGAAGAAGACGACGATCATCGGCAGAATGGCGATGCTGGAGGCCGCCATCATGAGGTTCATCTGGGTCGAGTATTGGCCGATGAAGCTCTGCAATCCAAGGGAGACGGTCTTCAGGCCGGGCTTGTCGAGGTAGAGGAGAGGACCGATGAAATCGTTCCAGCAGCTCATGAAGGTGAACACCCCGACGGAGCAGAGGACAGGTTTCGCCATGGGGATGATGATGCGACGATAGATGAGAAAGTAGCTCGCCCCCTCGACCAGCGCCGCCTCGTCGTAGTCCTTGGGTATGCCCATGTAGAACTGCCTGACCAGGAAGATGTTGAAGGCGTTTCCGAAGAACGCGGGGAGCGCCAGGGGTATGAAGGTATTGTAGGCGCCGAGGGTTTTCCAGAAGATGAACTGGGGAATCATGACGACCGTGTAGGGTATCATCATGGTGGACAGCAGCAGGGCGAACCAGAGCCCCCGGCCTCGGAATCTGAGGCGGGCGAACCCGAAGGCGATGAAGCTCGAGCTGAGGATCTGCCCGACCAGGTTGACCATGGCCAGCAGGATGGAATTCAGGAAATACAGGCCGAATGGAGCGACCTTGAACGCATTGATGAAATTGATGAAGCCGAATTTCGCCGGCAGCCACTTGATCGGGATCGTCATGATCTCCCGCTGCGTCATGAACGAGCTGCGGATCAGCCACACGAAGGGAAATACCATGATTATCGACAGGATGACCAAGAGCGCAAGACTGACAGAGTTTTTCACGCGTAGTTGCATCTGGCTACCTTCTATTTGTTTTCGTAGAAAACCCACTTCCGGGAAGCCCGGAACAAGCCCGCGGTGAGCGCGGCGATTATGAGGAAGAGGACCCACGACAGCGCCGAGGCGTACCCCATTCGCTGGAACTTGAAAGCCTCTCGATACAGGTACAGCGAGAAAAACAGGCTGGCGTTGTTCGGACCTCCCGAGGTCATGATGAATACCTGGGTGAAGGTCTGCATCGCGCCGATCAGGGCCATGAGCATGTTATAAAAGATGATCGGGCTCATCATGGGGACGGTGATATGGACGAACGACTGGAAGGCATTGGCGCCATCCAGTTCGGAGGCCTCGTAGAGCTCCCGGGATATGCCCTGAAGCCCGGCGAGATAGATCACGACGGCGTTTCCGGACATCCATACGGCCATGACGACGAGCCAGGGAACCGCGCCTTCGGGACTGAAGATGAAATTCTGCGGCGGCAGGCCGAGCGACCTGAATATGGAATTCAGGAGACCGAACATGGGGTTGAAAATATAGAGCCATAGCGCCGAGGAGGCTACGATCGGAACGATCGAGGGAATGTAGAAGATGGTGCGGAACACGGAGATTCCCTTGATCTTGACATTCAGCAGCACGGCGACCAGAAAGGTGGTGATCGTCGCCAGCGGCACGAGCAGCATGGCGTAGTACAGGGTCACCCCTATCGACGTGCCCACCAGCGGCTCGTTGATGAGCTCTCGGTAATTGGCGGCGCCGATGAACCTCGCGGGAGTGATCATGTCCCACTCGGTGAAACTGACGAAAAGGCTGTAGAGCATCGGGCCGAAATTGAAAAGCAGCAGGCCGACAATGCAGGGGGCTATGAACACATAGCCCCATTTCAGCTGAGATCGCTCGATGTTGCGTCCGTTCCCATGCATTCCCGGAACTCCTCAAGCCATGTCTTCTTGACTCTTGGCGACCGCCAGGCGGCGCCGATGGATTGTCCATGCCCCGCGGCATGGACAATGGCCGGTGAAGGGGACCTCGAAAAACCGAGGTTTTTCGAGGTCGACACGTAAAAGTCAACCAAGCGCAGGAAAGAGGGTCATTTCCAGACGCCCTGGAGCTTGCCCTGCAGCACCTTGTTGAGCGGAGGAAGGGCCTTTTCCGCGGATTCTGACCCGAGCCAGATCTTGTCGAGCACCGGGACGATGGTCTGGTCCATGATCTCCGAGAAATTCTTCAGCGTCACGTTCTCCCCGAGGCGGGATCCGTTCTGCAGGATGTCGCCCGAGACCTTGGCCATCTCGGCGGGGAAGATGGAGGTCCACGCGGCGTTCTTGGCCGGGTCGTTGAAGACCGACGTCGTCTGCGGAAGGCCCGTAAGCCCCACCTTGTGGTTCTTCGAAGCCGTCACCCAGTTGTTGAAATCGACCAGGTAGGAAAAGAGCTCGAACGCGTCCTTGGTCGCTCCCTTCCTGATGGTGTACCCCGATGACCAGACCATGTTGCCGCCCTTTCCCGACATGGACGGGATCTGGGCTATTCCGACATCGTACCCCTCGTTGGCGAAATCCGAGAATTGGAACGTGCCCCCGATGAACATGCCGAGCTGGTCGTTCATCAGCATGGTGGGGAGGTTGGAGAAGGCGTTGTTGGCGTTCGTCATCGAGACCATCGGGGCGACCTTGTCCACCGCGGCCAGGTCGGCGATGCTCTGGATGACCTTGATCGCCTTCGGGCTGGTTATCTCGAGGGCGGTGCCGTCGTTGTTGGCGACGGAGGTGCCGCCGGCGTAGAGCAGGGGCAGGACGTAGATCCACGAATTGGGCATCACCGTGCCGTACTGGACCAGGTTGTTGTAATTGAAACCCTTGTCGGTCGGCGTTTTTCCGGAGGCGTCCTTCGTGAGCTTCTTCGCGGCCGCGACATACTCCTTCCAGGACCAGGGGCTCGTTGCGCTCGCCGGAGGCGGGGTGATCCCGGCCTTCTTGAACAGCCCCTTGTTGTAGTACAGCACGACGGTCGTGCTGGTCACGTTCACGCCCCAGAGATGGCCGCCCGTCGAGTACAGTGCGCTCTTGACGTAGAACTGCTTGGGATCGATGTTCGCGTCACGGTAATAGGGCGTGAGATCGGCGGTCACTCCCTTCTCTCCCCATTCGTTGATGAGAAACTCGTTGAGATAGATGATGTCCGGGGTCGCGCCCGAGGCGATCATCGTGTTGATCTTGCTGTGATAGTCGTTATACGCGATATAGTTCTGTTCGACCTTGACGTTCTGATGAGCCTTTTCAAAATCCGCGATCAGGGCCTCGCTCATCGCCCTCTCGGCATCGGAGAACCACGAGTAGAGAACCAGTTTCGTTTGCTTTCCCGAGGATTGCTGACCATCCGCGGCGAAGATAACGGAACAGCCCAGGATTCCAACGAGCGTCGCAAGTACCAATCTTTTCATCATTCGACATCCCTCCTTGTCGTAACTAAGCGATGGACGAATCATACCGCGCGTTCGGAAATTCGATGTATGAATATCTTGTCGTTTCCCTCGGATTATCTTGTCCTCCCTTCGGTATCCATTCAAAGGACAAGAATATCCAGGTGAAACGATGATTTTTTCATAATCCCTCGGTGAAAATCAGGGTATTCTATTCGCATGATACCAGAACACGACAGAAGGATAGTGCGGGAATTGGCGAAGTCCTACCGCGAACTTTCCGAGCTGGATGTAAATCGGGAACGGATCGACCGCATCAAGGCGGTGAACGGCCTGCATGCCCTCCGGCCTCCCCTGTGGATCGACGAGATTCCCTGGAACGAGATGGATATGGACGGCAGGCTGGCGCTTCGCTGCGAATCGTCGGAAGGACGGCAGATCGAGGATTTCTTTCGCAAAGTCCTGTACCGCTGGGAATTCATCCAGGCTGACATGGTCGTGGAACGCGCGTTCTATATCGCCAAGTCGTACACGGATACCGGCATCGGCTTGACCGTCAAGAACGATACCATATCGAGCGATACCGAAAACGCGATCGTTTCACACCGCTACGAGGATCAGCTCGATACAGAAGAAAAGGTCGATGCTCTCCATCCCCCCGTCATCACGGCGAAGCCCGACCTCGATAGAAGAAACCTCGAAGAGGCCGAGGAGGTGCTCGACGGCATCCTCCCCGTGAAGCTCCGGGGTCACGAGATGTTCTACGCCCCCTGGGACGACATCGCCCAGTATCGGGGAGTCGAGAATTGCCTTGTCGACATGGTCGAGAATCCCGGGCTCGTCCACAGGACGATCAAGAAGCTCACGGAAATACTGGTCTCGAAATACACGCAAATGGAGGAGCAGGGGCTTCTCGACTTCAATATCCGCAGCCTCCATTGCACCCCGCCCTATACCGATGATCTTCCCTCCGGGGACTACACCGGGGGCAGGATCACTCTCAAGGACATCTGGTTCCGCGGGATGGCGCAGATTTTCGTCTCCGCCTCTCCGGCGATGCACGAGGAATACGACCTCCACTACATGAGGCCCTTCATGGAACGATGCGGCCTCAGCTACTACGGATGCTGCGAGCCTCTCGATCGGGTCATCCCGAGCCTGAAAAAGGTGAAGAACCTGAGAAAGATCGGGGTGAGTCCCTGGGCCGATGTTCGTTCCTGCGCGGAGCAGATCGGAAGCGATTACGTCGTGGCCAGGAAACCGAATCCCGCTCTCGCGTCGGGGAATTTCGACGCCACCGACGCGATCAGGAAGGAAATCACCGAAACCATCGAAGCGTGCCTGGAGAACAACTGTCCCTACGAATTCGTCCTCAAGGACATCAGCACCGTATCGCACAATCCTCAGAATCTATTCCAGTGGGTACGTACGGCGACCGAAGTGATCGATCGATACTATCGATAGGCAATCAACAATAAGGAGTCAAGGATGATACGGATCATTGCGGAGAACTACATCAGAACGAACGAGGTCGACAAGGCTGAAATCCTCTTCCGGGAGCTCGTCGCCGCATCCCGGAAGGATCCCGGATGTTTCGAATACCGGGTCCATAAGGACGACGAGGTGCCGGGGCTTTACGTCTTCATCGAGGAATGGTCGGACCGGATAGCCCACCAAAAGCACGACGAATCAGAGCATTTCAAGAGAATCATACCCCAGATAACGGCGATGGCATCCCGAAGGGCGAGGGTTCTCATCCTTCACGACGAGGTGATGGTCTAGATGCTTCCTCGAAGCTTGTTGGTTTGAAGCACCGGTGCGAGTTCCGGTCCATGCCTCCCTCCGGGGATGACCTTGGACGGCAAAAAAACGGCGCCATCCCGTTCTGAAAACGAACGTTTACCGTCGGTTTTCAATAATCTTCGGGACAGCGCCGTATTTCCGGCACGTCGATTTCATCAATCTTTCAGAACACGTTGTAGAGGCGCCGGACGGAATCGGACCGTCGCATAAAGGTTTTGCAGACCTCTCCCTTACCGCTTGGGTACGGCGCCAAACCGGCCGGTTTTACCCGGCCAATGGAGAAAAGATACAGAATTAACCGTTTTGTGTCCAGTAGTTTCGTACAACTAATACTGACTCAGATAGTAGAGGCCGAGCAGGAGGACAATGCGGCTTACCTCGGCATCGAGCTGGTCCGAAAGCCGCTCCGACTGCCTGACCAGCCAGCACCAGGTGCCCAGCCTCATATCCATCCTCATGGCGTACTCGAAGAAGTCCACGGCGCCGGCCTGCTTGCCGAAGATGGCGGTCATAAAGAGGTTGCTGATCCCGAAGAAATCCGAGAGCGCGGTCTTGTAGTCGTCGTTCTCCAGGCTCTGCGCGCATTCCTCGAGGATGGCCTGGAGATTCTCGGCCCGCCCGGGCGTCGACTTGCCCGAAAGTATGGTCGAGAGGTTGGCCCTGAATCGATCGAATAGCCCCCGTATTCTCATGCTCTGCTCGGCGCTGTCCCCGGTGATATACTGGTAGAACTCGCCGGGATGGCCGAGCAGGTTTCCGATGGTGATGGCGTACTGCTTTCTCAGGACCGCGTTCGTCGTGGAAAGGAGTCGGGGGAAAATCTCCCAGGCGGCTTCGAATATCTCGAGGCGGTTCTCGCCGTTGGCGAAGATGTGCTGCCTGCTCGCCGCCTCGGTTCCCATGACCACGACCGATTTCGGCTGCTCGGTCCTGAAGGCCGCGAGGAGGGCGCCGATGGCCTCGTCGTCCCCGATGGTCCCCAGTGCCTCGGCACAGGCGGCCTTGAGCTCGGGGGACGGGCTCAGGAGCCCCTCGGCGAGGGTCGGGACCGCCCTGCGTTCCCCGATCCTCCCGAGGGCGCGGGCCGCCTCGATCCGGATCGTGGATTCGGGGTTCTGGAGCCTCTGGATGAGGACGTCGACGGCTTCGGGAGCCCTGATCCGGCCGAGGGCGCGGGCCGCCTCCTCGCGTACCTCGGGGGAGGGATCGTCGAGCCTCTCGATCACCTCCTTCAGGACGAGGTTGCCCGCCTTTCCCTCGATGGACCTGAGCGCATGGGCGACCTGGTCGGAGTCGGGGCCCTTGCTGAGGACGTCGAAGGAGTTGAAGGTGCGGAAAAGCCCGGTGTTCACCAGCTGGCTCGCGACGAAACCGAAGGGTTTCTCCTTGCCCTCCCGTATCCGGTTCAGGAAAAGCATGCTCACCGCGACGAAGGCGAGGGCGGCGAGCTGGACGATGTGGAAGCTCGTGAAGTGCATCGACATCACGGGGATGCTGACCGCCGAAAGGCTGTCCCTCAAGGAACCGCCGAGGATCGAACCGAAGGCGGAAACGGCGCCGACGATGGCGCTGTACCACGCGATGTAGGAGACGCGGTTCTCGGCCGGGGTGAGGGTCAGCATCATCTGGTTCACGCCTTCCCAGAAGGCGGGGCCGAAAAAGCCGGCCACGAGGGAAATGAGGGGAAGCAGGATCACGTAGTTTCGGGAGGTCAGGAAGAGATAGCCGATCCAGCTCGTCGTGAGGAGGCAGCCGAGCAGGACGACGGGCTTTCTTCCGTATCGGTCCATCACGACGCCCCACATCGGGGCGATGAGCACCCAGACCATCTGCGAGATCACGGTCATCACCCCGAGCCAGGTGTTCGGGGCTCCTATCGAGTTCGGGTCGGTGACGTAGGGGGCCTGGAAGGGGCCGATCAGGTTCATCGAAAAGATGACGAAGCCGACGACGACCGAAAAGTAGGTGAAATTCCGGTTCCTGAGCGGGGTGATGAAATCCTTCCAGGCTGGAGCCGCCGCCTTCACCGTCGGGATCGGCTCCGGAATCAGGGTGTTCAAGAGGATGTCGAGGATTCCGGCTATGGCCCCGATGCTGATGATTACGCCGTAGACGATGAAGATCTCCCCGGTCGGGAAGGCGTCGAGCATGACGGTGGCGAGGAAAAACCAGGCGACCGTGACGATCTGGATGATCGAGGAGCGCTTCATGAAAAAGCTTCCCCTGATGTGCTCGGGGATGATGTCGGCGACCCAGCTCCACCAGCCCGAGGAACTTATGTTGGTGAAGCACCAGGAAATGGCGATGGCCGTTACGCAGGCGGATACGGCCCTGTCCTTCGCGCCTCCCGCGGCGACATAGAAGGCGGCGCCGGCGACGACCAGGCCGAGGACTCGGTGCGCGAGGGAGGCTGCGACGAAGAAACCCTTGCGGGTTCTCAGGTTCCCGTAGATGAAGATCGAGAAGAGCTGGAAGAGGCCCGAGAGTTGCATGAGTCCGACGAGGAGGCCCAGGGTCGCCGAAGTTGCATTCAGGTGGTTCTGCAGGAATACGTTGAACAGGGGCTGTGTCGAGCAGACCGTGATCCACATGTTTCCGAGACTGCCTGAGATGATGTTCAGTCTCATGGCGCGTTCAAGCGCCGCGTGCGTCAACGGAGCATCGCTCCGCGCGCGCGTTGCAATTCGGAACATTCCCTTCTACCGGAGTGGAGGCAGAATATCTTGCGGCCTGTTGGTGATGACGCCTTCAACCCCGCGCGCGACGAGGGCTTTCGCGTCCTCGACCGAATCGACCGTCCAGACGATCGATCGCCGTCCGTTGACCGCCTTCCTCGCGCCCATGCGGAATTGCCCCGCGAGCGTCGAATCGGGCTTGAGAAAATCGCACCCCGCTATCCATCGCCCCTCTCCGTGACGAAGCAGGAAGGGAACGTCGGGGTCGCGGCAATAGATGATGGCCGTGGGGATATCGGGACAGATCGCCTTGAAGGCCTTCAGTGGCAGGGGATTGAACGACGAAACGCAGACCTTCCTCTCCAGGTGATAGGCCTTGATCAGGGAGAGAAGCTTCCCCTCGAGAACGCCGGAGGAGCGCCTCTCGTTGGTCTTGATCTCGATATCGTAGTAGACCGAATCCCCGAGAAGGTCGAAGAGCTCGGAAAGCAGGGGAATCCTCTCGTTCCTGAATTCAGGCGAGAACTTCGAACCGATGTCGACGGCCTTGAGCGCCGCGAGGGTCGAATCCTCCACCTGAAGGTCAGCGTCTCCGACTCTGCCGGTCGAATGGTCGTGGATGACGACGAGCTCGCCCGTGGCGCAGAGGTGGATGTCGAGCTCGACGCCCGGAGTCCCGAGGTCGTGAGCCTTCTTGAACGAAGCGAGGGTGTTTTCGGGAGCCAGGCTGGGGCATCCGCGATGACCGAATACCAGGGGACGTTTCTCATCCGGAAAGGGAATCAGACGCATCGGTTAATCTCCAGGTGTTATAATAACGTATCGTTCGGTGGATCGGTGTCAAGTGGAGCATGCCCCGATTTCTCGTCCGGTTCGGCCTTGGTCGAATCATCCGGGGCCGGCTCATCCGTTTTTTTCGTCGACGTCGGGGGAGTTTCGGGCGATTGCAGGGGACGTTCCTGCGCGATTCCCATTTTGGCCTTCAGGGCGGCGAGCGCCGCATCCGCCGAAAGGGAAGCGGCTTCCGCCTCCGCCCGGCGGCTCTCGGCCTTCTCACCGTCGACATCGTCCAGCGCGAGGCTCATTTCGGCGAGAAGCTGATCGGGATCGACGGAACGCATCCTGGCCGAAAGCCCGGGAAGTTGCCGTTTCATCTCCTCGATCTGGGCGCGCAGGTCCTCCGCCTCACCGGCGAGTCTCGCTCGCTCCGACTCAAGCTCGGCGAGCTTCGCCTGCGCCGCCGACTCAAGCTCGGCCTTTCCCGCCGACACGGCAAGCCCGACGCGGTTTTTCCAGAGTACAATCCCGTCGTCGAGCTTCGCAATATCCTTCCGGTACGCGCTGAGCGATGCGATATGCCCGACGACATAGGCTCTGGCCGCTGCGGGAGCCATGCCCCGCAGATCGGTGTACTGATCCATGTCCTACTAGAGCTTTACGGTGACGCTGGCACCGAGCTGGGTTCCGCCGTAGCCCTGGAACTGGGGTACCGTGGGAAGGGGCAGGATCGGTATCCAGTATTCGAAGCCTGCGGAGGCGCCGATCTTGATGTCCCTGGTCATGAGGTAGGTCAGGTCGACTCCGCCCTTGACGCCGTAATGGCTAAAGAAATTGTTGTCGCTGTTGTTCAGCTTGTCGTTTATATACTGGAAGATGATGTTCGTCGTTCCGCCAATGGCTCCGAAGAACGAGAGCTGAACCCGGCGCAGGTAGATGTTGTAATCGGCTCCGACGTAGGCGCTCAGGGGCAGCCACTGCTCGGCGTTCAAGAGCATCTGCACTCCGACGAGGGGGCGAAGTCCGTAGAAGCCCCGGGTCATTATGGCTTTGGCCCCGACGAGGATCTTCGGGCTCGAATCGTAGGTATAGGAAGAATCGCTCTTGAAGTAGTTGTAAAGCTGGACATAAGGGGCAATATCGATACCGAGGCGGGGCACTTCCTGGAGCTGGGTATTCGGCGTGATCGGACCGGAATATAGGATCGTACCGGTCGAAATCGTGGAGCCGACGTTGTTGATCAGGATAAGCCCCGATTCCGTCTCGCTCTTGAACCCGCCGACATCCTCGACGCTCATGACGGCGTACTCGTCTCCGACCTTGACTCCCATATCGCGTCCGAGCTGCATCTTGACCGTGAAAAGGTCCGATTTGAGCACCCGCGACTTGATCTGGAAAATCTCGATCTTCCGTATCTCATAGGTCAGTTCGATCGGGATCGAGTCGATGGCTCCCCTGACAGCCTTCTGCAGGGTTTCCTTGCTCTCCCCCGAGGTTTTAATGTTCGCATAGCCGAAGGTCGTCCCGTCGGCAACGTTGATGAAGGCGACGGAAGTGGTGACATTGCATTCGAACTTTCGCTGGGAGCGGTTGTACTGGGCGTTGTAATCGACGACCGTCGGAATGGCTACGATGAATGCGCCCATGATCTTGTTGAAATCGGCCTCGGTGAAGGCTTTTTCACCGAATTTGAACTCATCCGGCAGGACGAAATTTTCCTGCTTCGATTTCTTTATAATGTCGATGAAGAGATTGACGTCTTTCTGGGAAAATCGCTGCGTTTGTCCGATGACCGTAAAGCGGCCCAGGTTCACGAAAACATCCTGTATCTCATTGTCGATGGATGCAAGCGCCTGTTGAGGGATCTCCCACCCGTAGTATCCAAGTGCGAAGACCGCGATCTCCTGTTTCTTGCTTATCTCTGGTCCACCCTGAGCCGGGGCCGTATCCTGTTGCGCGGTCAGCGGGGCCGCGGCAAGCATTAGGGCCGTGAGCGCGATTAGGGCTCCTTTTTTCATGATTCCTCCGTTTCTAGCGATAGTTCCGTAAGGGGATTATAGGAATTTTATACCTGGTAGTTCCAAGTATGGCAGTCCGTCAATGAGCTTGTCAAGGAATCTCTACTGTCCCGAAGCCTATTGATTTTGAATCGAGGGAATCAAGTCGGTAGTATCCCGGACTATGAACCACTCCCTGATCGTCTCTCCCCCAATTCTCCCTCAACCCTTCACGCCCCCCTTCTGCCCCAATCCCTGGTGTCCCTTCCACGCCGTCGATCCGGGCGACTTCCGCTGGCATGCCCATTACGGGACACATTACACCGACGCCTTCTGTCCGGTCCCCCGATTCATCTGCCGATTCTGCGCCCTGTTCTTCTCCACACAGC
>DBTK01000127.1 GCA_002307015.1 Spirochaetaceae bacterium UBA1318 | reverse complement strand
CGACATGAGTCGAATCGATGAAGGGCTACGGTGGATCTGGGAAAGGCGAGCATGGCTCTCGCTCACGGATCTGCCTGAGACCATGAGGGATTCCTGGCTACGGAAGAGAGTATCGCCGCTTCGGCAGGGACCGGATTACCTGCCTCGCTTCGCCCGTGCCTGAACTGGTCCGATGAGAGGCCAGGTAGCCTGGTGCCCTTACCAACAAGCTTCGAGGAACTAGTAATTCTTTACGCTCCTTCCCTGAGTATCCGATCGACGACGAACAGCCTCAGCTCGGGTGAAAGACTGGCGAAGTACGCGCTGAAGCCCGTCACCCTGACGACTAGATCGGGATATTTCTCGGGATCCCGATGGGCCTCGAGCACCTTCTTCGCGTCGAGCACGTTCATGTTGATTTGGGTTCCGCCGAGGGCGAAATGGGTCCGGATCAGGCTTTCCACGATCGCGATGCCCTCCCGATCGCCGGCGAGGCCGGGATCGATGTCGATCTGCATCGGCGCCGTATTGCCGTAGCCCGGCTGGACCAGTGCGACAGCCTCGCAGAGCGCTGTGGCCGCCGCGTCCGCGCGAAACCCCGGGTTCGGGTTGGCGCCGTGGGAAATGACGTCGCCCGAGCGCCGGCCGTTCGGAGTCGCCCCGAGCTCCTTCCCCATGGCGATCACGAGGGCCCAGGAGAAGAGTCCCGGCAGCATCGTGAACCCCTCCGGCGTCTTCCTTTCCTTTACGGTCCGAGTAAAGAGGGCCGAGACCCTCTGGGCCCATCGGTCGCCGAGGGAACCTCCGCTGCCGTAGCGGGGCCCGTTCTTCATGATGAGGCGGGCCTTTTCGCCCTCCCCGCCGGTCCAGTCGGAATCAAGGAAATCCAGGACCTGCTTCCAGCCGTACCGCCCCTCGATCTCGACCCGCTGTTCGAGGGCGGCAAACGAATCGGCCACCGTGCCGAGGGCCGCGGCGTCGACGCCCAGGTTGTAGAACTCGACCCCGCCGTCGCTGACGTCCCGCCCCTTTTCCACCGGCCCCTCGCAGAGGAGGTCGAGCACGAGATCGGGAAAAACCTCGTGCATGTGCTTCAGGTGGAAGTCCAATCCCCTCGCGATCGTATCCACCGCCCGGCGCAGATGGTCTCCGAATCGCTCGAACAGCTTTTCCGTGTCGGGCGAGGGGCAGAGGGCGACAGTCTCCCTCAGGGCGATATTGAACACGACGCCGAGGTTGACCTTGACGATGTCGTTCAGGGGGTATTCCCGTCCGGGGATGGCGCTCCAGTGGCAGCCCGAATAGGTCCGCGCGTAACCGAGTTCGAGAGGGTATCCGTTTTTCGCGAAGCCCCGGGCGGTCTGGTCGATGCCCAGGAACTTGGGAACGCCGTTCCTGTTGGCCAGCAGCATGCGGGTTCCCTCGCGGAGCAGCTCGGGATCGACGCGGTCGCCGACGGCCACCCCGATGTTCGCTGGAATTTTCAGGCTGTCGGCCGCCTCCAGGACCAGGAATGAGACGTGGTTCGTATCGTCGTTGCCCTTTCCGTCCATGCCGCCCAGCTGGATATACGAGGTGTCGCGCAGCAGCATGCACGCGATATGGAATGCCGCGTCTTCGTCGTCCAGCCTTCCGGCGGCGATGTCCCGCTCGTAATAGGGAAGCAGCAGCAGGTCGAGCCTCCCGAGGGCGCCGCTTCCGTCGTACATGCGGGCGGCCATCAGGAACCAGAGCATCCACTGGCATGCTTCCCTGAAGCTTTCGGGCGGTTCGCTGACCAGCCGGGCGTTGATGCGCGCGATCTCCCTGAGGTTTTCCTTCGTGTCGGGATTCCGCTCCGATTCGGCCAGGCGTGCGGCCTCGGCCGCGTTCCTTCCGATCCAGTCCTGAATGCCGAGCACGACCTGTTCCAGCCCCTCGTGGAACCCTCCGTCGCCGTCCTTCCAGCACCGGCGCAGCTTTTCGAGGAGGCCACCCCAGCCGAGGGAGAGCCCGATCGTGAAGTCCTGGCAGAAATGCTGCACCCCGCCGATCCCATGGACGAGCTTGTACCTGGCCTGTTCGGGCTCGAGGAAGGAAAAATCCAGGTCCGGATTCCAGTGCGGATGCCGGTAGGAGAAGAAATTGGTCATGTAGGCACCGGCGAGGGAACTAGCCGGATCGATGTAGGCCGGATGCATTTCCAGCAGCCGGCGGTAGTTCCTGCCCACGATCGCGGGACCGAAAAAGCCCCCCGAGGGATGGTTGGATTCGGGTTCGAAGCCCTCGAGGAGGACGTCTGTTATCTCGACCCCCGAGGCGCCCATGATCTTGACCACCTTGCGCAGTTCGGGAGGAGGGAGGACGAGGGCCCAGTCGTCATAATCCATTGCGCCGATGATCCGCTGCTTCTCGGCGGTTTGCGCCATCTTCGTTCGCCTGAGCCCGTCGATCCGCGCCGCATACCCGGCTGCGATGTGATCCGCAACGATTTCCATGGGTCCTCCTAGTCCTGATCCAGCTGGGCGATGGCCTCGAGTTCCAACATCCGATCGCCCGAAAGCGGGGCCAGACGTTCGCAGGGGTTTTCCCTGCCGAGGCTTCGGTATTTGTCGAGGGCGAGCGGGTGGTAGGCCAGCAGTTCGAAGGAAAGGGAGCTTCCAGCTGGCTGCTCATCGCGGAGCAGGCGAACGTAATCCCGTATGGCCGAGACCTCCCCGGGCGTGTCGTTGACGCCGGGAATGACCGGTACGCGCAGGATCAGCGGCAATCCGGTGTGGGAGAGCCGCCTCGCGTTCTCCAAGATGGCGCCGTTGTCCATGCCGGTGGCCTTGAGATGCTTGGCTCCGTCGAGGTGCTTGATGTCCATCATGACGAGGTTGACGAAGGGAAGGATTCCCTCCAGCCAGCTCCAGGGGTAGGCCCCCGCCGTTTCTATAGCCGTATGGACCCCTTCCTCCATGCAACGAGAAAGCAGCGCGGCCGCGAAGTCCCTCTGGTAGAGGGGCTCGCCTCCAGACAGGGTGACGCCGCCGCCCGAGGAGGCGTAAAAGGGAGAGTCCCGTAGCACCTCGGCGACGACCTCCTCGACCTCGACCAACCTGCCGGTGAGAACCAGGGCCTTCGAGGGGCAGGCCTCGACGCAGCGCGACCGAGTGCCGTCGCAGCCGGTGCAGCCTTCCCGCGAAAAAACGTGGAGGCCGTCGACCAGCGCGTGGGCCCCCGTCGGGCATTCCCGTGCGCATTCCCCGCAGCCGATGCAGAGATTCGAGAAATACTGAACGCCGAACTCCCGTTCGAGGCCCTCGGGATTGTGGCACCAGAAACAGCGCAACGGGCAGCCCTTGAGGAAAACCGTCGTCCTGATGCCGGGACCATCGTGTATGGAAAATCGCTGGATGCTGAAAATCGAACCCCGCACTTCGTCCACCTGCCCATTGAGTTCGCGATGCGTGGGGGAAAGGATACAAAGGCGATGGAGAAACTGTCAATGTGGCCCGAAGAGAAATCGACAGCCTCGCGGCGAGCTCGGAGCATGGCCCCTCCCGCAAATCGAGGTTCCCGACCACGATCCGGGGAACTTCATCCGAGCCTGAGAATTTTCGTGGTATACTACCGGTTTCCGATCTTGATGGCAGCGGAAAAAGTCGGGAGGAAGGAACCGGAGGGTACCGGCACCGGAAAGGCGAACCGCAAGGGAAGCCCCGGGTGATCCGATGGCCTCGAGATCCCGTCCCTCCCGGGAGGAACCCTTTTGGCTGAAATCGAAGTCAAGGACCTTTGCAAGGAGTTTACGACCTACGTGAGGGGCCACGGCCTCGCCGGGTCCGTAGGATCGCTCTTGTCCAGGAACCGCACAGTCAGAAAGGCGGTGAATCACGTCGGCTTCATCGTGGAGAAGGGAGAGATGGTCGGCTACGTCGGACCGAACGGCGCCGGCAAGTCCACCACCATCAAGATGCTGACAGGGATTCTCTACCCGACCAGCGGCACGGTGAGGGTGTGTGGCCTCTGTCCCTCGAAGGACAGAAAACACAATCTCATGCATATCGGCACGGTTTTCGGCCAGAGGACTCAGCTCTGGTGGGACCTTCCCCTGATCGAGTCCCTCGAACTGCTTAGATACATTTACAAGGTGTCCACTAAATCATACAAAGAGAACATCGAAAGGTTCTGCGACATCCTGGACATCGATGAGTTCATGCAGACCCCGGTTCGGCAGCTTTCCCTCGGGCAGAGGATGCGCGGCGACCTGGCGGCAGCCCTCCTCCACGATCCGGATATCCTCTACCTGGATGAGCCGACCATCGGCCTCGACGTCGTCGCCAAGGAACGCATCAGGCTCTTCATCGCTGAGCTCAACCGTGAGCGGAAAACCACTGTCGTCCTCACGACCCACGATCTCACCGACATCGGCACGCTGTGCAGGCGGATCATTATCATCGACACCGGACGGATCATCTACGACGGCCCCGTCGAGGAGATTCGAAAGCGGTTCGGTTCCGAGAGCTCCCTCCTCGTCGTCTTCAAGGAGGAGCCTCGCGGGCTTTCGCTCCAGGATGCCGAGGAGATTGTCGTGGACGGACTTCAGGCCCGGATACGGTTCGATCGGAGGCGAATCGCGGCAAGCGACCTCATCGGCGCCCTCCTCAAGGAATACCCGGTCTCGGACCTGACCATCGAGGATACCTCGCTGGAGCGGATCATCAGGGAAATTTATTTGGAGGGGAAGCTCGATGCGGGCCTATCTTGAAATCGCAAAAAAATCCTTCCAGGAGATGCTCTCCTCCCGAGGCGAGGCCCTCATCAGGTTGCTTGCGATGCTGCTCTCCCTCTACCTTCTACGCTCCTTCTGGAAGGGACTCTACGCGGGCTCCGACGAGGTCCAGGGGATGAAATTCACCTCGATGCTCACCTATGCCACGCTCAGCGTGATCACGGGGGGCATCCTCAACATCTTCGGCCTCCTACAGGTCTATATCGCCTACTGGATGGCGAGGAAGATGAGAAGCGGCGAGATCGTGATGGACCTGCTGAAACCCACCGATTTCGAGCTTTACCTTTTTTCGCACTCGACGGGCCGCCTCGCGTTCAACCTGATGTTTTCGGTTCCGGTCGCCATCCTCGCCTTCATCGTCTTCCGACTCGAGCCGCCTCCGGGTCCGGCCGCCGCGTTCCTCTTCATGGGAAGCCTGGCGATCGGCTACCTTCTCGTCTTCCTCATCGACTTCCTCGTGTCGCTCATCGCGTTCTGGACGACCCAGACGCGGGGGGTGGGAGGCTTCACCAGGCTGATCATCGCCCTGCTGTCGGGCTCGTTCATCCCGCTCTGGTTCTTTCCCGCGTGGGCGCGGGACGCACTTTCCTGGCTGCCCTTCTCCTCCATCTACCACGCACCCCTTTCCATTTTTATCGGGAAGCTGAAGGGCGCAGAGGCCATGAAAACCATCGCCGTCCAGGTCGCCTGGGCACTCGTCCTGTTCGCCCTGAGCCGCGTTCTCTGGTCCCGGGCCAGAAGACATCTCATGATACACGCGGGGTGAGTCATGTTTAACCTGAGGCTTTTCTTCAAGCTCTTCGCCCTCAACCTCAAGGCCCAGCTGGAGTACCGGGTCGACTTCATCGTGAGCGTCTTCCAGATCATGCTCCTCCAACTCGGAAGCCTGGGCCTCATCTGGATCGTGCTGGACCGCTTCCACGACCTGGGCGGCTGGACCTTCGGGGAGGTGGCCTTCCTGGTGGGCTTACGGCTGCTTTCCCACGGGATCCTGATCCTCTTCTTTCCGGACATCCGTGGTGGCGTCAACGAGTACATCGTCTCGGGCGAGTTCGACCGCTTCCTCCTGAAGCCGGTGAACCCCCTCCTTCTACTCGTCGCGAACAGCGTGCTCCTGAACGGCTTCACTGATTTCTCGAGCGGCATGGCGATCGTCGCCATCGCCTCCACGACCCTCCACCTGCACTGGACTGTCATGAAAATTTTTTTCCTTGCCGTCGTCGTGCTGGGAGCGCTGCTGATTGAGGTCTCCGTCTATCTGGCCGCCTCGTCGGTATCGTTCTGGATCCTCAAGCTCGAGGCCCTCACCGATATCACCTTCCAATTCCACGAACAGTTCATCCTCTATCCCCTCAACATCTACGGGAAGCCCATCCAGGCCCTGCTTACCTTCGTGATCCCCTTCGCGTTCGTGAACTACTACCCGGCGATCTACTTCCTCGACAAGTCCTCGGCCGTCCTGTTCCATCCCGCCTTCGCCTATGCCACGCCCGCGGTGGGAATCCTCGCCTTCGCCGGCGCGTACCTGATCTGGAAGCGGGGTCTCAGGGCGTACGGCAGCACCGGCTCGTGAGGATCGCCTCCGGCGCTCAGGATTGATCGGAAATTCGGCACCGCCGGGACGAGCGAATTTCAGCCCGGGCCGGGCTTCCTACTCCCGTACCCATCGCTTCGCGTAGGCGGCGAACTCCTCGGCTTCATCAGCGCTTGCGCAATCGACAACGAGGAAAACCCCGTCCCGGGGCAGGACCTCCATCAGGGCTTCGGCCTGGTCGGGTGCAAGGCCGTTCAGCATAAGCTTGATTCCGGCGGCCAGGATCCGCCGGCACACCTCGATCGACTCCTTCCCCGAAAAGTTTTTGCGCATCGCACCGAGCCCGGGGTCGAATCCGGGAACGGGGTCCCATTCGATCGAGTGGAGTCCGCGCAGCGTAAGGAGGGCTGGAAGGTGGCCGACCTGGGATGGACCGTCGAGGTTGAAGAAAACCCTGTCGAGGATGTCGGCCTCCCGTTGCAGGGCGGGAAGGGCGAATTCCTCGAACATCGCCGGAGAGACCATCGCCGTCAGCTCGCTCAGGAGGGGATACCACCGCCCCTCGAGCACCAGGGGCACCCAGGAGGAAATCGGCGTAGAACCTCCGCCCAGAAGCGCGTAGCTTTCCTCGAAGGCCGCCGTCCAGATCTCGTCGAGTTCGACGAGAACCGCCTTCACGGCCTCGGGTTCCTCTATAAGGTCCAGTAGGAGACGTTCGCGGCCGCGAAGCCCGGCGAGGACGTCGAGATTGACGCCGTGGTCGGGTATTCCCACGACGTAACGCCCCTGAGCCCGTTCGGAGGCCTCGCGACAGAGCGCGGTGAGAGCCGCGTGGAATTCGCCGTCGCGGTCAATGGCAAGGCGTGGCCTGTCACGCCACTCACGAAGGGGGGGATCGAGATCGAACCATACCGTGTTGTCGGCGAAACGGCAGGGGGCGCCGAGGAGGGCCGGCAGGAAACTGGGCCCCATGTCGGCGAAAAACACCGGAATGGCGTCCCCGGCGTAGCAGGTCGCTTCCATCGAGGCTATGGCCCGTTCGAGGCGATCATCGATGTCAAGCCACTTTTCTCGGGGCGACACGGGAGGAGCGGCCGCCGTGGCCGATTCGCCGGATCTCTCGGGACCGCGGACCGCGATGTAGGCCCCCTCGCCTTCGAAGGCCTCGGCCCAGAAGCGCCGGTGACGGGCGACTCGTTTCTCCATCTCTTCGGAATCCAGCAGCATTCCCTCCCCCTATATCGCGTATACGAACGGCCTGACGAACGAACCGAGGAACTTTACCGTCCGCTCTTCCTTCGGGTTCGTAAAGATCTCTGCCGTCGGACCTTCCTCGACGACGACGCCCTTGTCCATGAGAACGACTCGGTGCGCGACTTCACGCGCGAACCCCAGCTCGTGCGTGACGAGTATCATCGCGTTGCCTTCTTCCGCCACGGCCCGTATCGTCTCGAGGACCTCCGCGACGAGTTCGCGGTCGAGGGCCGACGTGGGCTCGTCGAGAAGCAGGAACTGGGGCCCGAGGGCGAGGGCTCGTGCGATCGCGACGCGCTGCTGTTCGCCTCCAGAGAGCCGCCGGGGATAGGAATCGAGCTTGTGGCTCATGCCGACCTTGGAGAGGTAGTGCTCGGCGATCTCCCGGGCCCGACGCTTCTCGATTCCCCTCACCGCCGTGAGCCCGATCGTCACGTTTTCGAGGGCTGTCCTGTTCTTGAAAAGGTTGTATTGCTGGAAGACCATGGCCGTGGAGGCGCGCAGTGCGCGTATGTCCGCCTTGCTCGCCGCCACGGCATCGACGCGGAGGTCGCCGAGTTCGATCGTCCCGCCGGTCGGATGCTCGAGGTAGTTGATGCAGCGGAGCAGGGTCGATTTGCCCGAACCGCTCGGGCCGAGCAAGGCGAGGACCTCGCCGTTTTCGACCTCGAGGTCGATGCCCTTGAGCACCTCAAGTTTTCCGAAATTCTTTCTCAGCCCGGTAAGCCTGATCATTCCGCCACCCTCCGCTCGAAGGCCCCGAGCCTTTTTTCCAGCAACCTGAATCCCTGTTCGAGCACGATGCAGGTCGCCCAGTAGATGAGGGAGACCGCGATGTACACCTCGAAAATCCTGAGTCCCCGAGCGCCGATGATCTTTGCCTGCCCCATGATTTCAATGACCATGATCATGAAGGCGAGGGAGGTATCCTTCACCATGCCGATGAGCGCGTTCCCCAGATTCGGCAGGGCGATGAGGGCAGCCTGTGGAAGCACGACGAGCCTGAGCGTCGCCGTGCGGCTCAGTCCGATGGAATTTGCAGCCTCGAACTGCCCGCGGTCCACCGCCTCGATGGCCGCACGAAGCGTTTCGGCGAGGTAGCCGCCCATGTTGAGCGAAAAGGCGAGCACGGCGAACAGTTCCGGCGGTATCATGTTCACGCTGAATCCAGCCATGAAGGTCCACCGCCGGGAGGCGAGGTTGATCAGTTTGGGAAGGCCGTAATACACCAGGTAGAGCTGGACGAGGAGAGGCGTGCCGCGGATAAAGGATATGTAGACGAGGGCGACCTGGCGTACGACCGGCGTCCGGTAAACCCGAACCAGGGCCGCGCCGAGCCCGATGGCAAGCCCAAAGGCCATGGAGGCGACGGCGAGCCAGAATGTCACCGGCAGGTACGATGCGATGCTTGGGATGCTCTTCAGCATATACCCGACGTCGATAAACTGGTTCACCCTTCCCCCCCTTCCCGTCCTCGTTTCTGCTAGCGCGGAATGTAATCGTCCTGAGTCCATTTCTTCGACAGCTGAGCCAGGGTTCCATCCGCCTTGAGCTTCTTGAGCGCGACGTCGATCTTGGCCTTGAGCTCGCGGCCCTGGTCGTCCTGACGGAAAACGAGATGGATGTTGTCGAACTGAACCGGATCCTTCACGACGCGAAGGTTCTTGAACCCGCTTTCCTTGATCACCGCGGCCGACATCACCGGATCATTGACGTAGGCGTCGATGCGCCCGGATTCGATGTCCTGGAAGATCGAGGGTATGGGCACCGAGTCCGAGTATTTGAGCTTGATTTTATTGCCGTTGGCCGCGTTGTACGCCTCCAGCAGCTGGGTGTAGGAATCGCCATTCGTTGCGAAGACGTTCAGCCCCTCGAGGTCCTTTAGCGAGGAGACCTTCGGCCTATCCTTTCTCACGATGATAACGGATTCGGCCCTGAAATAGGGTTCGTCTGAAAAAAGGTACTTCTGTTCGCGTTCCGGGTTTTTCGCGATCTCGTCGGCCACGATTTGGGTTCTGTTCGCTTCCAGGGAGAGGAAAATGCTTTCCCAGGCCCCTACCACAAACTCGAATTTGTATTCGGGAAGGAGCTTGTTGATCGCCTTTACGACCTCGATGTCGTAACCCGTGATCACGCCTTTTTCGTCGTTGTAGGCGAAGGGCGGGTAATCGGGCTGGGTCCCAACGTAGATCGTTTTGGGCGCCGAAGCCGCGAAAGAGGTCCCGAACGCAAAAGCCGCAAGAAGCAGGGGCAGTACCGCATGATTCAATTTCTTCATTGAAAACCTCCTTGGAACGTTGCCGTGTCGAATCAGTCGGGTGTTTGATCTGTTAAATACACGACTATTTCGATAAGCATAGTAGTATATCTATCACTTCATGGAAATTCAGTCAAGCTGTTTCGCGCCCTACCGGGCGTTCCCACGGGTGACAGCGTGCCCACCGACTTGTTTACACTTCCCGATCTTCCGGATACTATCGATCCATACTTTGAGAGCATCGGTGATGGACAGAGCCATTTCTCCCCGTATAGGACTTCTCGTTTCTCTGGTTTTCGTGCTCGCCGGCTGCTCGACCCTCCAGCCGCACGAACCCATCGCGCCCGTGGGCTCGGGATATGGGATACCCGAAGACTTCCGAATCGTGGGCTATTTCCCCTCGTGGTCGGGCGATCCAGACCGCATCCAGTATCGAGCCCTTACTCAGGTGAATTTCGCCTTCATGGCCCCGACGATGGAAGGGGGATACCGGCAGGTAATCAGCCCGGAAAAACTGGCGAGGCTCACCGCCTTCGCCCATTCCTACGGCGTCGGGGTCCTCGCCTCCGTCGGGGGATGGAGCGACGATGGGACCAACGTTTTCTCCGTCATCGCGGCAGATCCCGCCCTTACGGCCAGATTCATCGAGGCGACCGACGAATTGATGGGGCGGTTCTCGCTCGACGGAATCGATATCGACTGGGAATACCCGAGAGCCGCCGAAGCCGACAATTTCGCGGGATTCATCCATGCCATTGCCGAAAGCCTCCACGCCCAGGGAAAGATCCTTTCCATCGCCGTCAGCGCCGATTCCGCAAACGGGAGGAACATCAAGCCCGAGGTCATCGCCGACTCCGATTTCATCAATATCATGGCCTACGACGACGGTCTGGGGACGCCCCTGTACGTCCATCACTCGACCTTCGCCTTCGCGGAGAAATCGATGGATTACTGGCTCCTTGACCGCGAGGTACCCGCATCGAAAACGACGCTCGGGCTGCCGTTCTACGGTCGGAGCCTCACGACCCGCAAGGCCTACACCTTCCGAAGCATCGTCGACCGGGACCGGGCCGCACCCTACAAGGATGTTTCCCGGGGTATCGGCTACAACGGGTTCGAGACCATCCGGGCGAAAACCGTCCTTCTGGGCAGGGCGAGAGGAGGCGGGGTCATGATCTGGCAGCTCAACCAGGACGGTGAAGGCGCCGACTCCCTGCTGAACGCGATTTTCGATGCGGTCAAAACCCCCATCGAAAAACGAGAATCCGCGAATCCGGGCTGACCCACCGAACCCACGAATCCTTCAACCGAGGGGCCGGCCTACGCGGCCTCGAATTCCTCGAAAATTTTTTCGACATAGATCTCCGCGAGGCGACGCTTCGCGTCCTCGGCATTGCCATCGTCAACCTCGTCGAGAAATTCATAGATGAAATTCACGAGCAGGAGACGTCTTTTTTCCTCATCGAATTCTATTTTTCGTACCACTCCATAGAAGGCCAACGCGGCATAAACGGCCGCTTCATGCCGCGTCAGTCTCGAGGACTCCTTGGCTCGCATCGAATTTCCGGTAGCATCGTCGCTCATGGTTCTCCCTGCGGATACCCTATTCGCTACCCGCCACGGACAAGATAGAAGAATCGATGCAGAATCGGATTTGTTTTCGGTTAGTTTCTTATTTCCCCGTCCCGCCAAAGTTTGCCCCAGGTCCAAAATTGTCCTATATTGTAATTGTTCTATGTTTCAGATTGAAGGAGCATGCGATGGCAGAGAGCTACAAAGCGGTTCGTTTTCATGAATATGGAGGTTCGGACAAGCTTGCCCTGGAATCCATTCCCCTCCCCGAACTCAAGAGCGACGAGGTGCTCATCGAAGTCCATTTTGCCGGCGTCAATCCCGTCGACTGGAAGATCAGGGCCGGATACCTGAAGGATTTCATGCCGGTTCCCCTGCCGTTCATTCCGGGCATCGACGTATCGGGAATCGTCGCCAATGTCGGCTCGGGAGTGACGAACCTCACGAAGGGCCAGGCCGTGTTCGGCATCGCCTCCGGGGGCTATGCCGAGTACGCCGTGGCCAAGTCGGACGACGTCATTCCCAAACCCGAGGGATTGAGCTTCGAACTGGCAGCCACCGTGGCACTCGGGTCCCTGACGGCATGGAAGGCCGTCGAGGACGCCGGGGTGAAGAAAGGCCAGACCGTGGTCGTCCAGGGGGCGGCCGGCGGGGTCGGCATGTTCGCGGTCCAGTTCGCTCACCGAAAAGGCGCAACGGTAATAGGCACGGCATCGGCCGACAACCTCGCCTTCGTCAAATCGCTCGGGGCCGAAAAGGCCGTCGATTACCGGAAGGGCTCCCTGGAAGCAGAGGCACGGGACGCGGACGCGGTTATCGATCTGGTCGGGGGCGACGCGCTGGAAAAAGCCTACGGCCTTCTGAAAAAGGGCGGAACGCTGGTCAGCGTCGCCGGCCAGGTGTCCGAGGCGAAAGCGAAAGAGTTCGGAATCACGGCCATTGGGTCCATGAGGGGGCCTACCGTGCACCTGAAAGCGATAGCCGAGCTCCTGGAGAAAAAGGGCATCCGGTCCGAGGTCGGGAAGATATTCCCCCTTTCGGAGGCCGCGGCAGCCCAGGATCTCAGCCAGACCGGCCATGGAAGGGGCCGCATCCTGCTGAAGGTGAAATAATGAAACCTGTCCTGCTTCCCCCGGAAGCAGGACAGGCTTGGCCGTTCCAGATGGCTGGATCGGGACTCGGCCCGGTGAGCCATTTCGGGCGATTCCGGCGGATCTTCTTGACTCGAAGCTTGTTGCCGGCTATTATGGTTAAGGTACTTAACAGATAAGCACCTTAACCATAAGGAACCCATGAATTCTTCGGAATCCGTACTTGAAATGACCGTAGACAGTGTCCTCGAGACCATTCCGGCTGCCTGGGACCGGATCCGCTCCAACCTGAGGGCCGCCGCAACCGGGAAATTCGACATTACGCTGGAGCAATTCCATGTGCTGCGCCATATCCGTCAGGGATGGAGCACGGTCGGAGACCTGGCCGAAAAAAAGCAGATCAGCCGTTCGGCGGTGAGCCAGGCCGTCGACGTCCTCGTCGCGAAAGGCCTCGTCACGCGCTGTCAGGAGAGCGAGGACAGGCGCTTCGTCCGCCTCGAGCTCACCCCCCATGCGAGCGAGGTAATGGACGCGAATTTCGCGGAAAACCGGGTCTGGATGAAAGAGAAAATGGCTTCCATGTCGATCGAAGAACTGAACACGATCCGCCAGGCCATGGCCGTCCTGAAAAACACCTTCGTGCCGGGCAAACCCTGAGGATGGCACCATGAGCGATATTCGCAGACTTCTCGGTTTCGTCAAACCCTATCGAAAGCTGGCCCTGTTCTCCCTCGTCATGCTCGTGGCCATGGTCGGCCTCGACCTGGCCATCCCCCGTCTGGTCGAGCAGATCATCGACAAGGGCGTAAAGGAAAAGAACATGACGGTCGTCATCCGGACCTCGATCCTGATGCTCGGGATCTCGGTGCTGAGCATGGTCGTGGCGGTGCTCAACTCGACCTCCTCGGTCCGCGTGGGCGAAAGCGTGGCCCGTGACCTGAGGGAAGCGATCTTCGTCCGCATCCAGGGTTTTTCCTACGGCAACCTTGACAAGTTTTCCACCGGGAAGCTGATGGTGCGCCTCACGAGCGACGCGAGCGCCGTCCAGAGGCTGACCCAGGTCTCCCTCAGGATCGGCACCCGGGCCCCGCTTTCGATGATCGGCAGCATCGTCCTGATGTTCGTCACGAGCCCGACGCTCGCCATGACCATGGTCCCCATCCTCCTCGTCACGGCCGCGCTGATCGTCTTCTTCAGCATACGGATGGAGCCACAGTTCCGCACGGTCCAGCAGAAGCTCGATCGCCTCAATACGGTCCTCCAGGAGAACATCTCGGGTTCCCGCCTGGTGAAGTCCTTCGTCCGGGCCGATCACGAGGCCTCACGATTCGGCGAGGCCAACGAGGACCTGACCGGCAGGACGGTGAGGGTGATGCAGTTCATGTCCTCGATGACCCCTGCCCTGACCGTCTTCATCAACATCGGCATGGTCGTCGTGATCTGGCTCGGCGGGATCCAGGCCGTCAACGGCCGGCTTTCCCTTGGGCAGATCGTCGCCTTCACGAACTACCTCCTCGCCACGATGAATCCCCTGATCATGATGACCCAGCTTTCCAATACCTGGGCCAACGGCCTCGCCTCGGCGAAACGGATCAACGAGGTGCTGGACACCCAATCGGAGGTGACCGAGGCCGCCGACGCCATGAGCCTTCCGGACCACAAGGCGAGCGCCGTGAGCTTCAACGGGGTCGATTTCCATTACTCGGGGGATTCCGACATGGCGGTGCTCGAGGGTATCTGCCTCAGGGCCGAACCCGGCCAGACGATAGCCATACTTGGGGCCACGGGTTCCGGAAAGACGAGCCTCGTCAACCTGATACCGCGGTTCTACGAAACCTCGGGAGGGGCGGTGGCGATCGACGGCCTGGATGTGCGTTCTCTGCGGCAGGATTCCATCCTCGAGCACATCAGCATCGTTCCCCAGGAGACCGTCCTCTTTTCGGGCACGGTGAGCGACAACATACGCTACGGCCGGCCGGGGGCGAGCGACGGGGAGGTCGTCGCGGCGGCGAAGGCCGCCGAGGCCCACGAGTTCATCCTCAGCCTTCCCTCGGGCTACGATACCCACATCGAGGAACGGGGGACCAACCTCTCGGGGGGACAAAAGCAGCGGATCGCGATCGCCAGGGCCATCGTCACGAAGCCCGCGATTCTCATCCTGGACGACTCGACGAGCGCCGTGGACGTCGAAACGGAAACCCGGATCCAGGCCTCACTCGCCGCACTCATGGGCGGCTGCACCTGTTTCGTGGTGGCCCAGAGGATCAGCACGGTGCTGAACGCGGACCGGATCGTCGTTCTCGACGAGGGCCGGATCGTCGCCGAGGGGAAGCACGCGGAGCTGCTCGACTCGAGCCCGATCTACCGCGAGATCTACGATTCCCAGCTCGGAGGGGGCATCCATGAGTAACCCCGCATCGGCCGATTCCCAGATCCCGGTCATCGATGTCAGGTCCAGCATGCAAAGGAGGCCGGGCAGGACGGGGAAAATCGAAAAGGCCCGCAACCCGAGGCGAGCCATGACACGGCTCGTGCTCTACCTGAAACCCTACAAGCTCTCCCTCGGCCTCGTCATGGCTTTCGTCCTCGTGTTCTCCATCTTCGGCCTCGCCGGCCCCTACCTCATGGGCGTCGCCATCGACACCTTCATCGGCGGAAAGGATATCCCGGGACTCCTGAGGACGGCCGTCCTCATGCTCGCCGTCTACGTCGGCTGCAACCTTTTTCAGGTCGTCGCCAACTGGATCATGGCCAAGGTCTCGCAGCTCGCCCTCCGCGAACTGCGCCGGGACCTCTTCACCCACCTCCAGACCCTGTCGATGGGTTTCTTCGATACCCACGCGGCGGGCGGGCTTATGAGCCGGCTCACCAACGATATCGACGCCATCAACCAGGCCGTGTCCCAGAACGTGATATCCCTCCTTTCGAGCGTCGTCACCATGCTGGGCATCCTGGTCGCCATGTTCATGCTCAACCACTGGCTCGCCCTGGCGAGCCTCATCGTCGTGCCCATCATGCTCTGGTTCACCCGCTTCGTGGCGAAGTACACGAGGAAGGGCTTCCGAGACCTGCAGAAGAACCTCGGGGAGCTCAACGCCGTCGCCGAGGAAGCCATCAGCGGCCAGCGGGTGATCAAGGCCTTCAGGCGGAACGAATCGGCAATCGAGGCTTTCAGGGAAAAAAACCAGGCAGTCTTCGAGGCAGGGGTCTACGCGAACTCCTACGCCCTCCTCCTCATGCCCCTCACCGCCGTGCTCGGCAGCTTCTTCGTGATCGTGGTGGCAAGCCTGGGGGGCTGGTTCGCGCTCCGGGGCCTCGTGAGCGTCGGCATGATAGCGACCTTCATCAACTACGGGCAGAACTTCACCTCGCCCCTCCGGCAGCTGGCCAACCTCTACAATTCCATCCAGGCCGCCCTCGCCGGCGCCGAACGGGTCTTCGAGATCATCGACACCCCCTCGGAAATCCCCGATTCGATCACCGCCGTCCCGGTCCCCTCGATCGAGGGAAGGGTGAGTTTTCAGTCCGTGCAGTTTTCCTACACCCCGGGACATCGGGTGATCACGGACTTCAGCCTCGAGGTCGCCGCGGGCGAGACGATAGCCCTCGTGGGACCGACCGGCGCCGGGAAAACGACGATCATCAACCTCCTCACCCGGTTCTACGAGATCGACGGGGGAAGCATCTCCATCGACGGGAGGGACATCCGCGAGTACCGAAAGGCAGACCTGAGGCGGAGCCTCGGCCTCGTCCTCCAGGACACCTTCCTCTTCGCCGACTCTGTGCTGGAGAACATCCGCTACGGCCGGCTCGAAGCCACCGACGATGAATGCGTCGAGGCCGCGAGGATGGCTGAGGCCGACCACTTCATCCGCCAGCTTCCCCAGGGCTACCGGACGAACCTCTCCGAGCGGGCCGGAAACCTGAGCCAGGGCCAGCGCCAGCTCCTTTCGATCACCCGCGCCATCCTCTCGGACCCGGGCATCCTGATCCTGGATGAGGCCACGAGCAGCGTGGACACGAGGACCGAGGCGAGGATACAGAAGGCCCTTCTTCGCCTGATGGAGGGCAGGACCAGCTTCGTCATCGCCCACCGGCTGAGTACGATCAGGGATGCGGACAAGGTGGTGGTCATCGACGGCGGGAAGATCGTCGAGCAGGGAAGCCATCAGGAGCTGCTCGACCTGAAGGGGTTCTATCACCATCTCTTCGTGAGCCAGTTCAAGGGAAACGCGATCTAGCGGGAAGCGAGCAGGCCGTCCGCGGCCCGCCGATGAAATACTATGACCGCCTCTTTCGAGCGCGATATAGTGAGGAGAAGGATTGACAATGGAAACAAGCACACGTTCCCACGAAAGGCTGGGACGCTTCGAGTATAAGTGGGTGGTCCTGAGCGTCACCACGATCGGCGCCCTGATGGCCGCGATCGACGGCAACATCGTGATCCTGGCCCTTCCCGACATGATGGTGAGCCTCCATGCGGACCTGGTCGAGATGATCTGGGTCATCATGAGCTACATCCTCGTCAGCACCGTCTTCCTCCTCACCCTCGGGCGGGTGGCCGACATGATCGGCCGTGTCCGGATGTACAACTGGGGCTTCGTCACCTTTACGGTCGGCTCCATCCTCTGCGGCATAGCCCAGAACGCGACCCAGCTGATCCTCGCCCGCATGGTCCAGGGCGGAGGAGGGGCGATGATGGTCGTGAACAGCGCGGCCCTCCTGACGGAGGTTTTTCCGCCCAACGAACGGGGACGGGCCCTCGGGATCAACGGCATCACCTTCTCGGCTGGCGGGGTGCTCGGTCCCGTCCTCGGCGGCCTCATTCTCGCGGCCGCGAGCTGGAGGTGGATATTCTTCATCAACCTCCCGATCGGCATCCTCGGCACGGCCTGGGGCGTGTACGCCCTCCGGGAGGTCGCGCCGAGGGCCAAGGGAGAGCGGTTCGACTTCGTCGGGGCCGTCGCCTTCAGCCTGGGCCTCCTCGCCCTTCTCGCGGCCCTGACCCTGGGGATAGAGGCCGGGTGGACCTCCCTCCCGATCCTCGGCCTCTTCGCGATCTTCTTCGCGATGCTCGTCCTGTTCATCTGGCAGGAAGGGCGGGTCTCGAACCCCGTCCTCGACTTCTCGCTTTTCCGGAGCCGGATCTTCAGCTTCTCGACCCTCGCGGCGATGATGCAGTCCCTGGCGATGTTCGCGGTAAGTTTCCTCATCGTCTTCTACCTCCAGGCCGTGAGGGGCTACGATCCCTTGAAGGCGGCCCTTCTCCTGATCCCGATGCCGATCGTCATGGCGATCGTCGCGCCCCTAAGCGGCATCCTCGCCGACAGGGTCGGCGCCCGCCTTCCCGCGACGGTCGGCGTGCTGATCCAGGGCGCCGCCCTCTTCTGGTTCACTTTGCTGAGGCCCGATACGCCCTACCAGACCATCGCGATGGGACTCGCCCTGATGGGGCTCGGGGGCGGCATGTTCTTTTCACCAAACACGAGCGCGGCGATGAACGCGGCGCCCAGGAATCGCCTGGGCATCGCCTCGGCAGCCCTTGCCACCCTGAGGCAGACGGGCATGGTGACGAGCCTCGCCCTGGCCATGGCCGTCGCCGCGGGAAGCCTCGCGCGCGGGGACATGATGAAGCTCTTCGTCGGCACCAACATTGCCATGGGCTCGGCTTCGATGCAATCCTTCGTCGTCGGCATGAGGGGGGCTTTCATGGTCTCCCTGGGCCTCTCCCTCGTCGCCGCGCTCTTTTCCTTCATCCGCGGCAAAGAGGACAGAAAGCCTTCGGCTTCCTGATTCCATGAGGCCGGCGGGCTTGATCATCCCGCCGGCCTCGGGTAAGCTGGGCCATCCGGCGGTCGAAGTCCATCCGCCCAAACAAAACAGGAGTCCCCATGAAACGGAATGATCCCACGTTCTCCTTTCTTTTTCTGTCGCTTTTCGCCCTTTTCCTGACCTGCCTCATCGTATCGAATGTCATCGCAGGCAAGCTTATTTCGGTTTTCGGGCTCGTGCTGCCCTCGGCCGTCATTCTCTTCCCGATCACCTACATCCTGGGCGATGTCTTCACCGAGGTCTACGGCTTCCGGAAGACCCGGCTCGTCATCTGGGTAGGTTTCGCGGCAAACATCCTCATGTCCCTGGTCTTCCTCGCGGCGATCGCCCTCCCCGCCCCTGGTTTTTTCAAGGATGGGAATGCCTACGCGACCGTCCTGGGGACGACCCCGCGGATGGTTCTCGCCTCCCTCATCGCCTACTGGGCCGGCGAGTTCGCAAACTCGATCACCCTCTCCCTCCTCAAGAAGGCGACGGGAGGAAAGCACCTGTGGACGCGGACCATAGCCTCGACCGTCGTCGGGCAGGGCTTCGACACGATTCTTTTTATCGCGATCGGTTTTTTCGGAAATGTTCCTCTGCCGGTACTCGTTCAGATGATGATCGCGCAGTACCTGTTCAAGGTCGGTTACGAGGTCGTCCTGACACCGGTGACCTATCGCGTGGTCGGGGCCATCAAGAGGCAGGAAGGGATCGATACCTTCGATACGGGGGTTGCATACAATCCATTCAGACTGGGGGAAGAATAATGGCAGAACTACACTTCAAGGCGCTCGGAGCTAAGGCATCCGAGCCGTCCCGCTCGCTCGAGGTCTTCCCTGCTCCAGCCCACGTGCGAAAGGTCGTGCTCGAAAGCGACGAGGTCACCAGCCTCTGTCCCGTCACCGGCCAGCCGGACTGGGAGACGGTTCGCATCGAGTTTGAGCCCGGTCCCTACTGCATCGAGAGCAAAAGCCTCAAGCTCTACCTGTGGTCATTCAGGGAGGAAGGAGCATTCTGCGAGGCCCTCGCAGCCCGGATAGCCCAGGATGTCTTCGAGGCCTGCAAACCTCGATGGGTGAAGGTATTGATCACCCAGAAGTCGCGGGGGGGGATAACGATCAGCGCCGAGGCGAGCCTGCCGGATCCGTCGTAACGGCTCAGGCGTCGTGCCGACCCAGCCGGGCTGAGGCAATTTTCAATAAGCTTCGGGACAGTTGTGGGACAAAAAAAAGCGCTCCGGCCCAAGTTGTAGAACGAGGTGCTGCCGGAACGCAATACTCAGATGCATCACACGATGTTGCTCTATATATACTAATTTGACAAAATATAGTCAAGTAGTTTATTATGCATAATATGATATTTTAATCCATTTTAATCATTTTCGCTACTTGGGGGATGATTTTCCTTACTTGTTCACCGATCCATGGTCGGCTATACTTTTTTCAGCTTTATGAAAGTAGCCGTTTTGTTTTCGCCCGGCGATCGTTCCCATATCATCCCCATTCTGACCATGTTTCGCGATTTGGCCATAGACGCGAAGGGGTTCGGAATCAACGCCAACTGGCAATCCGTAACCAACGGCGAATGGACGGCGAAATTCAGGAACGCCACCCATTTTTACCTGCTCTTTTCCCGCGAATCCATCGAGGCGGGATGGCTTCCCTTCGCGGCAGGCTATTCGCTTGGCAGGGAGGTCCCCGTCCTGCTCTACCGCATCGAACGCGGCCTCGCCATCCCCGGCTATCTTTCAGCCACGCTCGAAAGCGACTCCATCGAAGCGGCAGAAGCCTACTACCGAGAGCAGAAACGGGATTGGCAGGAGAAACGGGAACGGGAGGAGTCCCGACGAATCCTTCTCGAACGCGGCGTCTCCTTCCATGCCGATTCCTTCACGAAAAGCCTCAGCGAAGGCGACCTCGAGTCCGTCAAGCTTTTTCTCGCCGCCGGCATGAACGCGAGCTCGCGAGATAAGACCGGGGTGCCGGCCTTGATCATCGCCGTGCGAAACCGGAGGCCGGCCATCGTCCAGTTTCTCGCCAAGTCGGGAGCCGACATCAACGCCGTCTCCGCCGACCGGGGATACTCGGCCCTCATGGAGGCGGTCAGGCTGGGCAACCTGCCGATAGCCCGCTTCCTGGTCGGAAACGGGGCGGATCTCGAGGTGCGCTCGAAGGATGGCCAGACGGCCATCATCCTGGCCGTCGGCCACGGGGATGCAGATATGGCCGAGTTCCTCATGAAAGCGGGAGCAAATCCGGATACGAGCGATGCGCTCGGCCTTTCGGCCCGCAAGTACGCGAAACTCCTGAAGGACGAAAGGCTCAAGAGGCTGATGGAGGTCTGAATCGAGTTTCCGTACTCGGAAGCGGGTTTGACGGCATCCGGCAGGAAGGTTTCGCTACTGTTCGAGTTTCTGGATTTCGTTCATCCGCTGCTGGAGCTTCATGGTGTTCTGCGCCGCGGTAAGGCTCTCCCGGGCGGGATCGAAGGTCGAGTCCTCGACGAGGGCCTGCTCCCAGTAGACGACGGCGACGTCGATGTTTCCCTTTGCGTACTCTTCGAGGCCTAAAAGGTAAAGATCCTCCACCTTCTGGGCCTCGAGGAGCCTTCCGCCATCCCCGAGATTGATCTTGGCGTTGACGCTTATCCGGTTGAACGGAACGGCTTGGGTCGTCAGATCGAGGGTGTAATCCACAATGAAACTGACCTGGCTCACGTCGACGGTCGCGCCGAGGCTGAAACGGGGATCGGAACCCTTCAGGAGGAAACCGGCCTGGATCGCGAAAAAATCCGCCAGGCTCAAGCTCATCCCGGTGGACCAGTAGAAGCGCTCCGACAGCGAGGGATCCATCAGGTTGATGGGCCAGTTGCCGTCGAACGAAAGCAGAAGGGGTCTGATCGGCGAGTAGGAAACGCCGGCGGAGGACACCGTCGGCAGGGGTTCGCCCAACACCGAGGGACCGACGTTCTTGATCGCCGCGCCGAGGGCGAAGTTCCTGGAACGGGAGGCGTAGAGCTTGAACAGGTTGAACCGAGTCAGGACGCCGAAATCGCCCATGACGGCGAGGGCTGACTGGGAAGCCCCCGAACCGACGGAAAGGACGCCGTTCACGTTGGTGTAGTCGGGAATTCCCCGGTAGGTTGCCTTGAGGTTGGCCCCGAGGGAAACCCCGTTGAAATAGTAGCCCGAGAAAAAATTGTACGAAATGTTCAGGATCGCGGTCGCTTCCGAGTAGTAGCCCTTCGAGACGCGGTCGCCGAAGGTGTTGTATTCGGTGAAGGGGAGATAGAGCCACTTGCCGCCTACCCCTATGCCGAAATTGTTGAAACGGACCGCGTAAATGGCACTTTCGACCTTGGTATCCGCGATCCAGTTGTTGTGCATGACGGAAAATTCGGTATTCTTGAGTTGCGAGCTGCCGGCGGGATTGGATTCCATGAAGGACGAGTCGTCAGCCACGGCGGTGAAGGCGGTTCCCATCGCCTCGGAACGGCCACCCATCGGGACGAGAAGGGAACGAAAGGCGGTCAGGCCCGCATTCGGATCGATGGAGGAACCGAAATAATCCGAAATCGTACCGTAGGCAGTGGACGAAAAGTCCACGCTGCCGGAAGCCGCGAAAAACTCGACTCCGGGGATCATGAGAAGAATCACTATAAAAAACCAGTAGTTCTTCATCTGTTATCAATATACCACAAATAGGCTCCAGATTCTATCGCCGACGGCCGAGACTTCACCAAGACCGTAGACTCATATAGTATATATATCGTTGTCCGGAATGCCGATACTTACAGGAAGCTTCTGCTTTTTTTCGTCTTTGTGGATAAATTTCAAACAGGGGGAACGGTGAAGCGCTTTTATGCCCGTACGACAGCATTTTTCCTCATACTTGTTGCTGTGTGCCTCGGCATCGCTCCCGTCTACGCCGGAGGTCAGGCCGAAGCCGACCTCGCGTCCGTCGACAAGCTGATCGGCGAGAAACGGTACGACGACGCCATCCTCGTCCTCGCCGATTTCATGAAAAAAAACCCGAACTACTTCGACCAGGCCCAGAAAAAAATGCAGCGGATCATCCGGGTCAGGGAGACCTACAACAATGAGGCTTCGAACCTCCTCGATACCATCGTCAAGGAGCCGACGGCCGACGCGAAAAAACTCGCGATGATCAAGCAACTCGAATCCCTCGAGAAAAACCCGAACAAGACCGCCCAGGCCTTCATCTCCAAGACCAAGGAGACCGCCCTGTTCACCTACAACAGGGCCCAGTTCGACAAGATCATGCAGACGGCCCGGGTCGCCATCGACGCGGGAAAATTTTCGGACGCGGTGACGACCTACCAAACCGGCTACGTCCTCTACAAGCCGGAATTCGACGAGTCGAGCTATGGCGACATCATCACCAATTCGGTGAACGACGCGGTGAGGACGGTGGAATCGACCTCGGAGGACTACACGGCCCAGCAGACCATCCTCGAGGATGCCGTCGCCGAGCTCCGGGCCGCGTACGACTCGGGAGATACGGCGAGGATCGATGCCGCCTACCCGCCCGCCGAACGTGCCCTTCTCGACACCGCGAGGCGCCGCGCCGCCGTCCAGCAAAGCGGGAAGGTCCTTGAAAACACCTTTGCCGTGCTCACGACGAACGACGCGACCCTCACGGACAGTTCCTTCCTGCCGTTCGCCTTCCGGTTCACCCTCGGCAGAAAGACGGAAACCCAGAAAGAGGGAATTCTGGGGGCCATCGATACCCAATGGACCCTCGCCGTCGCCGGTCTCGAAAAGGGCATAGGGACTTCGTCCCTCGCCGCCTACCGGCAGCTGGAGGACCTGGCCGCCGCCGGCGACTGGACCGGGATTAAGGGATCCTCGGTCACAGCCGCGAAACTCAGCGATTACGCGATCCGTACGGCGGGCCTCTGGTCCGCCGTCGTCGTTCCCGAGGCTTCCAGGGGCTACGCCGCTTTCCAGCCTCAGGCGGAAACGCCCCACCTCTCCGTCATCTATCTGAACCAGAGGCTCGAAGGAAACGCCGGCCTCTATTCCTCCCTCGCCGACCTCGGCTTGAGGGGCGCTACCGCCGAGTCGGCGGTTTCCGCCTACACCGCCTCATTCTCTCCCGAGCCCTCGGCCCTGCCGGGCGCCCTTTTCTACTTCAGGCAGAAACGGACCGAGAACCTCGCCCTCCAGAACGATATCCGAAGCTTCTCCGCACTTGTCGGCAAGGTCGACGTTTCCTACAAGGCCAGAACGAACGGAGTCTACACCGCCCCCGAGGCCGTGGACGCCGATGCCAAGCTCCAGGCGACGGCCGATGCCCTCCTCGACAGGGTCAGGACCAACGAGGTAGGGATCGTCGCAACCGCCGCATCGCTCGAATACCAGGATTCACTCGCCTCCTACCGCCAGCTGGAAAGCAAGGAAAACCAGGGGCTCTCGTTGCTGGAGGGCCAGCCTTCGACCGATCCCCAGCTCAACAAGCTCATCGTAAAATACCCGGCCGAGGCCATCGCCATTCTCGATCCCCTCCAGCCTCAGCTGAAAAGCGAGCAGATGAAGATCGCGGCGGTCATAAGCCGATACAGCGCCGAGGAATCGAGGTTCCTCGAGTCTCCGGCACTCGCCTCCACCCTGGATTCCGGCAAGAAACTGAGCGACCAGTATACCGCCCTGAACGCCAGCCTCACCGACACCCTCGGCAAGGCCCGCGACCAGAAGCTTCTCGCCGATTCGGCCCGGCTCGAGGCCGACCGCCGCCTACTCGAGGCGAAAACCGCCCTCGCCCAGGAGAATTTCGACCTGGCGCGGGACAGGATCGGCAAGGCGAGGGAAAAATATAACCAGTCCCTCTCTCTGGCCGAGAATTCCTCGCTCAGGGCCGAAAGCGACCGGAACCTGCTCGCCCTCGGCGCGGACGTGACCAAGGCCGAAAACGAGAAGGTGATCAAGGACGTACGCGCCCTCATCACCAAGGGACGGAATTTCTACTTCCTGGGGAATTTCGACCAGGCCGAGCAGTCCCTGGTCCAGGCCCAAACCCGGTGGAAGGCGACGAACCTGAGCGACGAGCCCGAGGTCGCCTACTGGCTGAGCATCACGAGGGCGGCCCTCTCGATCAAGACCGGTCGCGATATCCCCTCGACGGCTCCCCTCTATCCGGAGATGAGCCAGCTCCTGAGCCTCGCGCGGCAGTACTACGACGAGGGACGCAAGCTCCTGGACGCGAGACGAAAGAACGACGCCCTGGCGATGTTCAATTCGGCGAAGGAAAAGATCCAGCAGCTGAAGGTCATGTTCCCGCTGAACCAGGAGGCGAGCGTCCTCGCCCTCAGAATAGACCAGATCATCGATCCCGACGCCTTCCAGCTCCAGTTCAGGCAGAAGCTCACCGAGGCCCGTGCGAAGCTCGCAACACAGCCCCAGACGGGCTACAGCGACATCGCCGACCTCTATACCATCAACCCGAATTATCCCGGGCTCAAGGCGATCTACGAGCAGGCCCAGATCACCCTGGGACTGAGGCTCCCTCCCACCGATCCCAAGAAGATCGCCGATTCGGACAACCTCTACCGCGCCGCGCTTAAAATCGTCCAGGCGAATACCCGAAGCCAGTTTCCGGTCGCCCTCGAACAGCTCAACATGGCCATCCAGCTAAACCCGAACAACGACCAGGCCATTTCTCTCAAGGACCGAATCCAGACCGACGTCGGCGGGCAGGTGGCCGCCGTCCTTTCCAGCTACGCGGAGGAACAGTACCAGAGGGCGGTGCAGGAATTCCAAAATGGGAATATAATAACCGCATCGGCGATCGTCGATCAGCTGCTGCAGGATCCGAAAAACCAGCGTTCGACGAAGATCGTGGAACTGCAAAAACGTATTCAATCCCGGTTGTAGGAAACATGCAGAAAAGGTCCCTCATCGCAGGCGGTTCCCTCGTGCGCGCCGTCGCCATCGCAGCCCTCCTCATCCTCGCCCTCGGGGCGTCGGCCCAGGATTTCTACTGGGAGGACCCGGCCCAGCTGTCGTCGGGACAGGCGAGCTTTCCCCAGGCGGCGGCAGGCGGCGGCAGGACGGTGATCGCCTGGCAGGAAACGGAAAGCGCCAGGGAAGGCGCCGGCTCGATCTGGCTTTCCATGGCGACCACCAGCGACGGCATCACCTGGAAGCAGAAAAAGCGCTTCGCCGGGCCCTATCCCTTTTCGGGGAGCGAACCCTCGCTCTTCACCCTCGCCGTCTCAAAGAAGGGCGAGGTCGCCATCGCCGTGTCCTCGTCGGAAAAATCGACGACCGTCCTCGTTTCCCGGGACGCCGATTCCTTCAGCCAGACGGTGACCCAGGAAGCCTCGGCGACCTCGGTCGCGCCGAGGATTTTCTACCGGACCGACGGGGGCCTCGTGCTCTTCGTCACCCAGGGGAGCCAGGATTCGCTTTCGCTCTCCTACTCGGTCTCCGCCGACGGATCCTCGTGGGGGGACTTCAGACCCTTCCTGACGGACAACGCCCTGAAACTCAACTTCCTTCCCTCCTTCACCTCCTGGGGAGGAAAGGATTATGTCGCCTTCCAGTCCCTTTCCCAGGGGGATAGGCCGAGTTTCCAGATCTACCTGAGGTCGAGCGACGACGGCTGCGAGACCTGGAGCCCCCCGACGCTGATCACGGATTTCCAGGAAACCGTCCTCAGGACTGGCCGGCTCGACGCGCCCAACTTCGACAACCAGAGGGCCTTCCTCACCGTCGTTTCGGGCTCCCTCGTCCTCGCCTGGGAAAGGAAGCAGCTGCCTGCCGGCAATCCCCAGGCCTACTACACGAAGCTCGGGCCGAACGGCAAGGCCTCGGGCGAGCTCGTCCGGGTTTCCTCGGGCGCCGGGACGGCGAACAACCCCCAGGTTATCGAATACCAGGGGAAACCCCTCGTGGTCTGGTTCGACGACCGCAAGGGCACCGAACAGATCTACATGTCGACGCCCGAGGGAATCGACTGGAAGGAGGAAACCCTCTCGCCCAATCGGGTCCAGGTCTCCTTCGCGAGGCCCATGTCGATCGGCGGAAAGCTCTATTTCGCCTGGCAGGTTGGCGAGGCCTCGAGCCGCGTCGTCCAGCTCCTCGCCCCCGATCTCCACGTGGACCCGCCCCGCCTTACGGCCCTGAATTTCGCCCCGTCCGTCCGCACGCGGGGGGACAGGGCATCCCTCGCGTGGAACGTGCCTCGGGATTCCTCCGGGGTGGCCGGGTTCTCCTATCTCTGGTCGCGCGACCCGAAAGCCGAGCCTCCTGACCGCATCGGCGTCCTCGGAACGGTCACCTCCGCGACGGAGGCTGCGACCGAGGACGGCCCCTGGTACTTCGCGATCAGGGCCACCGATTTTGCCGGCAACTGGTCGGAAACCTCACGCATCGCCTACGTTCGGGACACGACTCCTCCCGAGCCGGTCCATTTCAACCTTCCCGATATCGACGAGGCGGGCTTCCTCCCCTCGAACAGCTTCAGCCTCTCCTGGGTCCCGCCGAAGGACAAGGACCTCGCCGGCTACACCTACTCCCTCCAGTTCGCCGGCCCGATCGAGATGGAATCGTCCTACCTCGCCAAGAACGGGGCCGGCGTCGCCCGCTTCGAGCAGTACCTGGAAAAGACCGTCGGTCTCTTCACGCCCCCCAACCAGGTCATCACGACGACGCCCCAGACCTCGTTCACCAATCAGGACAACGGCCTCTGGTTCTTCACCGTTTCCGCCATCGACACGGTCGGCAACATCAGCCAGCCGGAAACCATCCTGATCAGGCTCAAGAACTACGTCCCCTACACCTACATCACCTTCGTCGACGCGAAGCAGGACGAACTCGGAAAGATCTCGTTCAAGATCATCGGACGGGGATTCTCCGAGGGGGGACAGGTCGAACGAATCGTACTTTCACGAAGCGGCAAGGAGCCCTGGGATTATTCCTTCGAGCGGAAGTCCGGGGCCTACCGGGTCGATTCCGATCGCCTGATCGACAACTTCGAGGTCGAGGACATCGAGGCCGGAACCTACCGGATCGGTCTCGTGCACCCGACCCGCGGACTCTACTTCGCCGGAACGAGGCTCACCGTGGAATCGGGCGGGACGGTCAAATTCGGCGATTTCTCGACCCGGTACGAGCCGTCGTGGAAGATCGTCACCCCCGGAGCCTTCGCGCTCTCGGTGCCCCAGCTATTCCTCCTGGCCGCCCTCGCCTTCGTCGTGGCCGGAATGTTCTTTTCGATCCACGGTATCGCCCGTACCGTCCACGACGGCATGATCATGCAGAAGGAAGTCCTCGCACTTTTGACAGGAGACGTTATGCCCCTCGAAAAAAAGAAGAAGATCAAGGCGGTCCGTCGCCGCGGCGTCGGCCTTCGCCTGAAATTCGCCTCGTTCACCCTGATGCTCGTCGTCCTGATCATCCTCCTCGTGTCGATCCCCCTGAGCGTCTTCATGACCAACACCCAGGAGGCGATTCTCGCCATGGGACTGAAGCAGAGGGCGAACGTCCTCCTCGAAAGCCTCACCGCCGGCGCCAAGTCCTACCTGCCGACCCAGAGCGTCCTCGAGCTCGGCCTCCTTCCTGGCCAGACGGCGGCCCTCGAGGACGCCAAGTACGCGACCATCACCGGGTACTCGAGCTCCGACAAGGCGACGATCTTCTCGGACCATATCTGGGCGACGAACGATCCGGACATCCTGAAGAAGTCGGATACGGCAGCCCTCACCCCGGGCGTATCCCGCCTCACCGACCCCCTCTCTCCCCAGCTGCCGAAGATAGCCGACGAACTCAACGCCCAGGCCAAGAAGGACGTGTCGGCCATGTCCCAGGCGATCACGGACCTCACCCAGGAGGCCCTGAAACTCGCCCTCAAGACGGACCAGGCCTCGGTCACTCGGCGGGACGAGATCCAGAACCAGACGAGGCAGCTCGAGACCAGGCTCAACGCCCAGCTCTCGGCCCTCTCGAGCGACGTCGGCTCGGTGCCAGCCTTCGACACCCAGAGGCTGAACCGCTCCGTGACGAAGTACCTCTTCTACAAGCCCGTCCTCTACCGCAGGGGCGGCGACGATACCTACTTCCGCGGCATGGTCAGGCTCGAGGTCTCGACCGACCGGATCATAGCCGAGGTGGACGCCGCCAGGACCAACCTCCTGAGGATCACGATCCTGATCGCCCTCATCGTCGTCGGGGTCGGCATCGTCGGCGCCTTCATCCTCGCCTCGATCATCCTCCTCCCGGTCAACCGCCTGGTGAAGGGGGTCGAGACGATCAGGGATACCGAGGACAAGGAAAAGCTCGAGGGCCACGTCATCGACACGAAGACCCACGACGAGCTTGCGACCCTCGCGGAGACGATCAACCAGATGACCACGGGCCTCGTGAAGGCGGCCGCGGCCTCCAAGGACCTCACCGTCGGCAAGGAGATCCAGAAGATGTTCATCCCCCTCGACCTCAACTCGAAGGGGGAGAAATCGACGACCGGATCGGCCGAAACCGAGTTCATCGAGCTCTTCGGCTACTACGAGGGCGCCAAGGGCGTATCGGGGGATTATTTCGACTTCCTCGCCCTGGACAACGACCAGTACGCCCTGATCAAGTGCGACGTCGCCGGCAAGGGGGTTCCGGCGGCCCTCATCATGATCGAGGTCGCGACCCTGTTCTCGAACTATTTCGCGAGCAGGAGCCTGACCAAGGAGAGCCTCAACCTCTCGCCGATCGTCACGAGCGTCAACAAGATCCTGTACGAGCGGGCCATCAAGGGCCGGTTCGCCGCCTTCAACATGTGCCTCCTGAACCAGAGGACGGGCGACATCAGGTACTGCAACGCAGGCGACAACCTGGTCCACATGTTCGACGGCACGGAGAGAAAGATGAAGACCCTCACCCTGCCCGAACAGCCGGCGGCTGGCGTCATGGATCCCGACCTGATCGACATGAGGGGCGGATACCGCCAGGTATCGGCCCATCTTAAAAGCGGAGACGTCCTCCTGCTCTACACCGACGGTATCGAGGAGGCGAAGCGACACTTCCGCCTCGCCGACCTAACGATCGTCCCCTGCGCCGAACCGGGACTCGAGCGGGACCAGAACCATGTCACCCACTCGGTCGGCCAGGAAGGCGAGGAGCTCGGAAACGAGCGACTCAATGAAATCCTGACCGCCTACTTCGACCGGAAGCGCTATTCACTCGAGAAATTCCACAATCCGAACAAGGATGAGCATTTCGACTTCGATTTCTCGGCCTGCACGGGAACGGTCAAGGATGCCGTCATCGCGATGGTGTCCGTGGAAAAGGTGTTCCGGCTCTACTCCGATCCGGCGGCGACCGACGACGACGTGATCCGCGTCGACAAGAAGATCGACGAGTTCCTGAAAACCCATTTTGCCCAGTACAAGGACTACTTCCGCTATCCGGTCGAGAACACCGACGATCCCGACTACATCTTCTTCAGGCAGATGAAGGAGGACGACCAGTACGACGACCTGACCATCCTTGCGATCAGGAAAAAGTGAGGGCTCGCCTTGTTTAGTGTTATGAAGCTTAGGTATTTGAAGCGACAAGATTTTTGATCGTGTGTCTGGGGTATCTCTCACTTCAG
>DBTK01000126.1:9232-28560 GCA_002307015.1 Spirochaetaceae bacterium UBA1318 | reverse complement strand
GAACTGGTCCGATGAGAGGCCAGGTAGCCAGGTGCCCTTACCAACAAGCTTCGAGGAACTTAATACAGTCCATTCGAGGAGCCCCGCCGAGGCCGATCGGACCGGATGCCCTCATCCGAGCCGGTTGGAGTTCCGGTAGTCGCGGGGCGAGACGCCGGCCTTGCGCTTGAAGAACCGGGAAAAATAGAACTCGTCCTTGAAGCCGAGGGCCCACGCTATTTCCTTGACGCTCAGGTCCGTCGAGAGGAGCCTTTCCTTCGCGTTCCGCTCGATGCCCCGGTCGATGAAGGATTTCACCGTCATGCCCGTCTTGCGCCTGAATTCCCTCAAGAATCTCGCCTCGTCGAGCCCCAGCTCCCGGGCGAGGTCGGCCGGCCCGAGGTCGACGGAAAGTTTCCTCCTCATGAAGGCGGAAAGCCGGAAGTACTCCGGGGGAACGGCTTCGTCCCCGTCCGGGCACTGGGCGAGGAAGGATCCGAGTAGGGTGAGGAGGAGGCCCGTCGCGGCGACGCTCCCATCGCTCTCGCCTCCCCTCGCGAACGAGGCGATTTCCAGCGTCCGGTCGACGGGTAACTCGAGCTCGAGTATCCGGTCCACACCCCCGAACACGTCGAGTCCGTAGAAGAATTCCAGCTTGAAATGAAGGTAAAATTTCTCGAAAGAGAGCTCGCAGAGGTAATCGCAGCGCCGCCCGGAGGGTACGAGGTAGGCCCGGCCGGGCAGGAGGTCGACGATTCTACCTGAATCCCGGTCGCGGATCGAGGCCGCCCCCGCGGTCACGAGATAGAGGCGGGAAAAGGGGGACTCGACGTCGTAGTATTTCCACGTCGCGTCGCCCGAAAGGTAGCCCTGGTCCAGAACCTCGAAGTGGAGGCCGTTCACCCGGGACTGGAAGACCGGAAAGGATTCCACGCCCACTGTTCGTCCATGCCTTTCATGAAAAAATCCATGTCGCACCCGAGGAATGGCCGGTACACTCACCATGGCCGGGATGCGTCTCGGCGATTCTATCACAGCGCGGGGAGGATGTAGAGCATGTCGTTCGATCACGGATGGGCCGCAATCAACCTGGAAATGCCGCCGCGTGTTCCGAGAACCGAGTACTCGGCGGATTTCCATTGGGACCTGGTCAGGGCCGTCACCGGCATCGAAGCCGACGATTCGTCGCCCCGCCAGCTGAGGACCGAGGCTTCGAAGGCCTTCATGAAGGCATGGAACTATGATTTCCTCTGGAACACGATGGTCGGGGACCAGTATTTCGGCGAGCGTCGCACGAAGATGGGCCACGCCGTCTACCAGGCGAGCGGTGGCGATTACGCCGACGAGGTTTCCTGCCCCTTCGGAACCCCCGAAGAGGCCCTCTCCCTGGACGTCGAAGCCGCCTATCCCCTGCCCCCTCGCGCGGAACTCGTGAAGGCCTTCGAGGAGAACTACCGGGCCTCCTCATCCATGAGGTCCGACGCGGTGAACATGACGGGAACCTACGTTTCCTGCATGTCCGGCCTCATCTCGCTCTTCGGGTGGGACATGCTCCTCACCGCCGCCGGCACGGACCCTGACCGCTTCGGCGCCCTCGCCGACCGCTACGGCCGATGGATGATGCACTTCTACGAGGCGCTTGCGGAAAGCGATGTGCCCATGGTCATGATCCACGACGACATCGTGTGGACCTCGGGGCCCTTCATCCATCCGGACTGGTACCGGCGCTACCTCTTCCCGAACCTGAAACGCTACATCGCCCCCCTCAAGGAAGCGGGCAAAAAAGTGGCCTTCACCTCGGACGGGGACTATTCGCTCTTCATCGACGACGTCGCCGCCAGCGGCGTGGACTGCTTCGTCATGGAACCGATGACGGACATGGGGGCGATCGCGGAGCGCTACGGGAAAACCCATTCCTTCGTCGGGAACGCCGACACAAGGATACTGCTCTTCGGGGGGAAGGCCGACATCGAGGCCGAGGTGAGGCGCTGCATGGACGTCGGCAAGTCCTGCCCCGGATTCTTCATGGCCGTCGGCAACCACATCCCGCCGAACACCCCGGTGGAAAACGTCCTCTGGTACAACGAGATCTACGAGCAGCTCTCGAAACGGTAACCCCGCCCGGGGAAACCCGCACCGAGCCCAAAAGCCGTGGTTGCCCGCCCGAGGCCGGGGACTCTGTCCCCTGATCCGGTGTCATGAAGCCTAGGTATCAGGGATGGTTAGGCTGAAATGAAGGCTGAATGGGAAAAATCGATTTCTTCCACTTACCGAAGCTTCATAACGCTATTTTCACCATGTCGGGCGGGAAGGCCGTCGAAAGCCCGCGACTGCCTTCGGTAGGCGATCGGCGTGAGCCCCTCGTTCCTCCTGAAAACCCGGACCAGGTGGCTCGCGGTGCAGAAACCCAGGGCCTCGGCCATGGCCTCGAGGGTTTCGTCGCCCAGGCGGAGGCGCTCGCGGGCAGCTTCGACCCTGGCGAGCTCCACATAGCGTGCCGGGGTAAGCCCCGAGAGCCTGCGAAAGAGCCGGGCGAAGTAGGCGGGGGAAAGCCCGGCCTCGCGCGCGAGAACCTCGATCGAGAGCCGGGCCGAGAGGTCGGCCTGGACCTTGTCCATCGCCCGCCGCACGGGAAGGTAGCGCGCATCGGCTCCCGAAGGCCCGGCCTGGCCCCATCCCGCGGCGAGGAGGTCCACGAGCATGCCGTAGGCGAGCTTCGAGACCTCGCCATAGTCGGGCCCCGAAGGCCGGCCCTCGCCGAGGAGACCGAAAAGCCTGGGGATGAAGGCCTCGAATGCCCCGCTCGAGGGCCTCCGGATCACCGGTCCCCGTTCGTCGACGATGGCCCTGGCGAGCCTCGCCGATTCCTCGCCGTCCAGTTCGACCCAGGCGAAGCCGCAGGCCTCCCCCGAACCGGTGCCGTAGCGGTGGGCCGCCCCGGGGGGCAGCACGAAGACCTCGCCGGGATGCACCTCCTGACGGCAGCCCTCGAAAACGACGAAGGCCGTCCCCCGGGTGACGGCATGGATGACGGTGTACCGGCAGCTCGCGTCCCGGGAGATGTCGAAACAGGGCAGGACGGCCTCGGTCCTTCCGGCCCTGTTCACCCTGATGAGGAAGGCCGATTCCGGCCCGATCCGCTCGCTCATGTACAGAAATGAATTCATCGCCCCCGCCCACAGAAATGTCAGTATTGTGACATTTCCTGATATACCGATGACTTTACCCTTCGAATATAGCGATTTATCCTTTCCTTAAAAAGGGTCGCTTTGTGCGATCAAGCAACGAATGGAGGAATCATGACATCGAGGGAACGAGTGAGGAAGGCTCTGGAGAGAAAACCGTCGAACCGGGTACCGGCGAATTTCGAATGCGTCGGCACGGTCATGGAAAACCTGATGAGAAGGTACGGCTATTCCGATCCGGAATTGGTCCTGGAACGGTTCGAGATCGATATCCGCCCCGTCGGTCCCGCCTATATCGGGCCGTCCTTGAAGACCTACGAGCTGGACGGGGAAAGGATCGAGGTGGACTACTGGGGCACTCACCGGAAGAACGTCTGGACTGGCAAGGAGTTCCACGGGGCCGTCGTCCGCTACCCCCTCGACGGATTCGAAACGATCGAGGAACTCGAGGCCTGGGACTGGCCCTCCCCGGACTGGTTCGACTACGAGGGCGTGAAGCGCCAGTGCGACGCCTACGGGGACCGGGCCCTCGTCATCGGCCACGAGGGTCCCTTTCAGGTCGCCTGCTTCTTCCGCAGCATGGAAAAGCTCTTCACGGATATGGCCCTGGAGCCCGAGTTCGCGAGGAGGCTCTTCGACCGCATGGTGGGCTTCGAGCTCGAGTATTACGAGCGGACCCTCATCGCCGGCGAGGGCCGCATCGACATTCTCAGAACCCACGACGACTACGGGACCCAGATCGGCATGCTCTTCGGCCTCCCGATGTGGAGGGATTTCTTCAAGGAGAATACCAGGAAGCTCGCCGACCTCGCCCACCGGTACGGCGCCTTTTTCCAGCAGCACTCCTGCGGGGCGATCGCCCCCGTCATCCCCGAACTCATCGAGTGCGGGGTCGATTCCCTCGAGCCGATCCAGAAGGTCGCCGGGATGGAGACCGAGGTCCTGAAACGGCTCTACGGAGACCGGATCGCCTTCCACGGCGGGGTCGATACCCAGAGCGTCCTGCCCTTCGGCACCGTCGGGGAGGTCGAGCGCGAGACGAGGCGCGTGATCGAGACCCTGGGCAAGGGCGGCGGCTACATCCTCATGGCGAGCCAGGGCTTCGAGGGCGACGTACCCCTCGAGAACATCGAGGCGCTTTATCGGGCTCGGGACGCCCTCTAGGCCGATGAAGGGAGGGACGGGGGTGGCTTCGACCGGGGGAATCGGCGCTTTGGTACCCTCGCCGAAAATTGCACCCTCGCCCCTGTACCCTCCCGGAATTATGTTCGTTTTCTTCCCGTGAAAACCGTGCTTCCCTAGTGTATGCGGTTACAACAACAAAGCGCCCTGAAAGCGGCGCAGTCGAACGAATTGAGAAAACGGTTCAGGAGGTACGGCCAGCTCTACCTCATCCTCGTGCTTCCCCTCGCCTTCCTCGTCGTCTTCAATTACATCCCGATCTTCTTCGGCCTCATCCTCGCCTTCAAGGAATTCAGCCCGTCGAGGGGGATCCTCGGCAGCCCGTGGGTCGGCTTCAAGCACTTCGTCTTCTTTTTCTCGAACCAGTCCTCTCTCTCCACGGTTTCGAACAGCCTGATCCTGGCCCTCTACTCCATCGCGGCTGGCTTCCTGCCGCCGATCGTCCTGGCCATCTCCCTCAACGAGATCAAGAACCGGTTCGTTAAGAAGACCACCCAGATGGTGACCTACGCGCCCTTCTTCATCTCGACGGTGGTCATGGTCGCCATCATCATGCAGGTCCTGGACCCGAGGACGGGAATCGTCAACAAGCTCATCGTGGGCCTCGGCGGCGAGAGCCAGAACTTCATGGCCAAGGGCAACCTGTTCATGAACATCTACGTCATCTCGGGCATCTGGCAGGCGACGGGCTTCAACGCCATCATCTACCTCGCCGCCCTGACCGGCGTCGACCCGGGCCTGTACGAGGCGGCCTCCCTGGACGGGGCCTCGAAGCTGCAGCGGATCTTCCATATAGACATCCCGATGCTCATCCCGACGGTGACCGTCCTCCTCATCCTGAATGTGGGGCAGATCATGTCGGCCACGAGCTTCGAGAAGATCTTCCTCATGCAGAACCCTGCGAACATGGGCTCGTCCGAGGTCATCTCGACCTACGTCTACAAGATCGGGCTCCTGTCGAACAACTTCGGGTTCTCCACCGCGGTCAACATGTTCAACTCCGCGGTGAACCTGATCATGGTTTTCCTCGCGAACAGCTTCGCGAAGCGCGTCGGCGACGCCCGGCTCTGGTAGGAGGGAGTATGAAGCACAAGAAAGTTCGGCAATCGGCGACCGACGTCGCGTTCGACGTGGTCAACCATATCTTCGTGACGATCTGCGTCCTCGCGGTCCTCTATCCCCTCGTCTACATCGTGAGCGCGAGCTTCTCCTCGCCTCCCTCGGTCGTCGGCGGCAAGGTCTGGCTCCTCCCCGTCAAGCCGACCCTGATAGCCTACCAGACCATATTCAAGTACCGGCAGATCCTCGTCGGCTACGGGAACGCGGTGTTCTACACGGTGTTCGGCACCCTCGTGGGAGTCCTCATCACCTTCATGGCGGCCTACCCCCTTTCGCGAAAGGGGATGCCGGGCAGGAACCTCATCATGGGGCTTTTCGTCTTCACGATGCTCTTTTCCGGCGGCCTCATCCCGACCTACCTCGTGGTCAGGTACCTTCACATGGTCAACACCCGCTGGGCCGTCATCCTTCCCATGGCCGTGTCGGTCTGGAACATCATCCTCATGAGAACCTTCTTCCAGGTGAGCATTCCCCAGGAGCTCTACGACTCGACGGAGATGGACGGGGCGAACGAACTCACGACCATGTTCAGGATAGTCCTCCCCCTGTCGGGGCCGATCTTCGCCGTCGTCGTCCTCAACTGGGCCGTGTGGATCTGGAACTCCTACTACTACGCCCTCATCTACCTCAGGAGCAACGAGCTCCAGCCCCTCCAGATCATCCTGAGGCAGATCCTGATCATGAACCAGATGAGCATCCAGATGAGCGCCGACGAAATCATGAGGAAGCAGGGCCTGGTGGACGTCCTCCGCTACGCCCTCATCGTCGTGGCGAGCGCGCCCCTTCTCATGATCTACCCCTTCCTTCAGCGGTACTTCATCAAGGGCGTCATGATCGGGTCGATCAAGGGATAGGTCGAGCCGCAGAACGGGAATCGACGGCATCGCCGATGCCGTATCATATTGCGAAACGGAGGCTATGATGAAAAGGATGAGAAGGACGCTCTGCGTCTTTGCCGCGCTGACGCTGATCGCCGGGGGGAGCGCCTGGGCCCAGCTCTCGGCGCCTGGGGTATTCCCCATCTCGAAGAACAAGGTGAACGTCACCCTGATCGCGGATACGAGGACCCACATCGACGACTACGCCAAGGTCGAGGTCGTGAAGTACCTGGAAAAGCTCACGAACGTCCATGTCAACTGGAAAACCCTCCCCTCGAGCGTCGAAGCGGTCTCTCTCTCCCTCGCCTCGGGCGAGGATGCCGACGGCTATTGGACCAGCAACGCGGGGATCGGCATCACTTCGGACCAGCTCGAGCAGTACGGCGTCCAGGAAAAGATGTTCATGCCCCTGGACGCGCTGATCGAGAAGGACATGCCCAACTACAAGAAGGCCATCGCGGCCGTGCCCAACGGCGTGGGCCTGACGAAGAGCACCGACGGCAAGATCTACTCCCTCCCCCAGATCGACTACTGCCAGCACTGCGAGCATTCGGCCAAGATGTGGATCAACCAGACCTGGCTCGACAAGCTCGGCCTCAAGACCCCGACGACTACGGACGAGTTCTACGCCATGCTCAAGGCCTTCAAGACGAAGGACCCGAACGGCAACGGCAAGGCGGACGAGATCGGAATGATCGGCGCCATCACGAACTCCTGGCAGCAGTACGCCGAGATGTTCATCCTGAACTCCTTCGTCTACTACGATCCCAACCTCCCCGTCCTCGGCTACTACGTCGACAAGGGTACGGTGACCTCGAGCCTCAAGCTCCCCGCCTATAAGGAGGGGCTCAAGTACATGACCAGGCTCTACAAGGAGGGGCTCATCTACGAGGGCTCCTTCACCCAGGACGCGGACGTGGTCAAGAAGATCGTCGAGTCCGGCGACGTTCCCGTCGTCGGCGCCGCCCCGGCCGGCTACACCGGGATGTTCGTCGCCAAGATCGGCGACGAGCGGTCACGGGATTTCCGCCCCATCGCCCCGCTCAAGGGACCGAACGGATTCCGCAACGCGCCCTTCGAGTCCTGGCCCATCAGCGTCGGTCACCTCGTGATCAACTCGAAATCCAAGAACGCCGAGGTCATCCTCAAATGGGCCGACTTCTTCTATTCCCTCGAGGGAACCCTCTACAACCGGTACGGCATGAGGGGCAAGGGCTGGGACCTGGTCAAGGCTGGCAGCACCGAAAAGGACTACAACGGCAACCCCGCCGTCTGGAAACAGCTCAGGGAATGGGATCCGAACACCTTCATCAACGAGAGTTTCTTCGACACCGGCGTGTGGAACATGGACGTGAACTTCAGGCCCAGCTGCGCCTCGCCCCAGGGACTCGACCTGTGGAGCGCCGAAGGCAACGAGCAGCAGCTCTACCTGACGACGAAGAACCTCTACAAACCCTCCGCCCACAACGAGATGGCCCTGCCCCCCCTCAAGTTCACCCCCGCCGAGAGCCTGGATGTGGCGGCCCTTCGCACGGAACTCCAGAAATATATGCAGAAGACCCAGTTCGACTTCATCACGGGAGCGGCCAACATCGATACCGACTGGTCCAAGTACCTCGACGGGCTCGAGAAGGCCGGGGTAAGCAGGCTCCAGGCCGCCTACCAGAAGGCCTACGAGCGGCAGTTCGGCAAGAAATAGACGGCACGGCGGACGCCTGAAGATCCGCCGGGCGGCGCCCCCTGCGCCGCCCTCACCCGAAAGAAAAATCCCGGGAGGATTGAACTCGGGGATGGCCGCGGGGTATACATCGACAAGGAGAATGGAACAGCCATGAAAAGCGAAGCGCTACGCGAAATAGACAAGGTCATCGAGGAAGGCCCCTTCCGGGACTCCTGGGATTCCCTCGAGAGCTACACCGTGCCGGAATGGTACACGAAGGCCAAGTTCGGGATTTTCATCCATTGGGGAGTCTACTCGGTTCCGGCCTTCTCCAACGAATGGTACCCCCACAACATGTACAAGAAGGGCTCAATCGAATACGAACACCACCTGAAAGCCTGGGGCTCCCCGGACAAGTTCGGCTACAAGGACTTCATCCCCCTGTTCAAGGCGGAGAAATTCGATCCGGCCGCCTGGGTGAGCCTGTTCAGGGAAGCGGGCGCCCGCTTCGTCGTCCCGGTGGCCGAGCACCACGACGGATTCCAGATGTACCGGAGCGCGCTGTCGCACTGGAACGCCTTCGAAATGGGACCCAAGCGCGACGTGATCGGTGAGCTGGCGAAGGAGGTCCGAGACCAGGGCCTCGTCTTCGGAGTGTCGAGCCACCGGGCCGAACACGCCTGGTTCATGGGCAACGGCCGCGACATTCCCTCCGACGTCCAGGATCCGGCCTATGCCGACTTCTACGGTCCCGCCAGCAAGCCGCCCTTCAATTCCTTCGGGGAGATCGAAAACTACCGCACGGGCAGCCCCAGCCCGGAATACCTGGAGGACTGGCTGAAGCGGACCTGCGAACTGATCGACCTCTACCAGCCCCAGATCCTGTGGTTCGACTGGTGGATCATGAACCTGGCCTTCAAGCCCTACCTGAAAAAGCTCGCCGCCTTCTATTATAATCGCGCCGCCGGATGGAAGAAGGGCGTGGCGATCAACAACAAGTACGACGCCTTCCCGGTGGGAACGACCGTCTTCGACATCGAGCGGGGCCAGCAGGGCGGGATCAGATCCCTGTTCTGGCAGAACGACACCAGCGTCTCGAAGAATTCCTGGGGCAACGTCCGCAACCAGGATTACAAAACGCCCCACGACATCGTCTGCGACCTGATGGACGTCGTAAGCAAGAACGGCGCCCTCCTCCTGAACATCGGCCCCCGGGCCGACGGGACCATACCGGAGGAGGAGCAGCTCATCCTGCGCGAGGTCGGGAAATGGCTCGCCGTCAACGGGGAGGCGGTCTACGACACCACCTGCTGGAAGCGCTACGGCGAGGGACCGACCAAGGTCGCCGAGGGGGCCTTCACCGACACCAACCGGAACGCCTTCACCGCCGAGGACATCAGGTTCACCGTCAAGGGCGAGGCACTCTACGCCACCGTCCTCAAGTGGCCGGCGAGCGATACGGTCGTCGTCAAATCCCTCGCGCCCGCCTGCAACCCCGGCATGAAGCCCATCGCCTCCGTCGAGCTCCTGGGCTCCGATCGCCGACCGGTATGGAAGATGGAAACCAGGGGACTCGTGATCGACCTTTCGGCCTGCGAACCGCGCGAGGGGGCCATCGTCTTCAGAATCGGGTAACGGGAAGTCCCGGGCCGCCGCTAGACGGCCCGGCTATCCTTTGAGACGGTGGCGGCGATCTCGCGGTATTCGGAGGGAAGCATGCCGACGTTGCGCTTGAAGGCCCTCCGGAAGGAATGGGCGCTCGCGTAGCCGCTGAGAGCCGCGACCTCGTCGATGGGAATTCCCGGATCCTCCAGGAATTCCCGGGCCTTTCCGATCCTGGTGACCTCGAGGAAGGTCGAGAAGGACATCCGCACCCGGCTCATGAAAAAATCGTAGAGGTAGGACTCGGAATAGTTGAAGCGCGAGGAGACCGAGGCGAGGCAGAGATCCGGCCTTGCGTAGGATTCCGCGATGAAGGCGATGATCCTGTCCTTGAGGGCGTTTTCCTCCACGGTTTTCGTCTCCGCGAAGCGGTCGCAGCATGCCACGATGCCGTTCTGGACGCAGTCGATCATGCCGTCGAAGCAGGCGGAATGCCTGGACATGTCGGCGATCTTCATGACGTCCGCATCGCTCCCCCCGTACTGTTCCATGAAACGTTCGCAGGTCGCGAAAAGGAGCTCGTAGAGAGACTGGGCCTTCGCCCCGAAGACCTTCCGCTTCTCGAAGTTCTCTTCCATGATTCGGCCGAGGAGGGTCAGGGCGTCCTCCTTTTTCCCGAGCTTCATGAGGTTGACCAGCCGGGACTCCGTTTCAAAGGGGTAGAAGATCCGATCCGTCGCCTCGACGATGTCCGAGTACCAGACTATGCGGCTGGAGGAGGAAAACCGGGCTCCCTCGAGGGCCCGAGAAGCCTCGGCGTAGGAATTGTGGAGGTCGAACCAGCCATGGGCGAAGCCGCCCACGCCGATCGACACGGAGATGCCGAAGTCGCGTTCCAGCGACCCCGACAGATCCCCGATGACCTGGCTCAGGGCGCGCGAGCATTCCCCCTCGTCCCCGTCCGCGAAGGCGAAGATGACAGCCAGGATCGTGTCGTCGACGTCGTAGAGGTAATGGTTTTCCTGGATCCGGGCGAGGATGGATTCACGGAGGATGACCCTCGTCGTGTCCATTTTCTCGAGGGCGTTCCGGTCTGCGGGATCGGCGGCGTACATGATCATGGCCACGGTGAGCCTTGCAGCGTCCTTTTTCAGGCCGAGGTGCCCGACGAGGGTAGAGAGCTCATCCCTCGTCCCGAAGCTTCCCTCGAACAGCCGTCTGAAGAAGCCGAAGCGGACGAGGGGTGCCTGGTCCTCGAGCTTCCTGGCCATGAGCTCGTTGTCCTCGAGCAGGGAGGTCAGGGGTTTCGCGTTGCGCGCCGAGACGACGACGAGGATGACGGCTCCCGCGATCAGGGTCAGCAGGAAGACGGCGAGAATGGCCCACCTGATGCTGTTGACCTTGGACATGACGAAGCTGTAGGGAACCGTCGCGACGTAGGTCCAGCCGTTGTCGTCCGAACCCGTGTGGGTTATCAGGAGATCCCGGCCCCCAATTCTCTCGCGAAGGCATCCGGATTTTTTCCCAACGAAGGGCGCGAAGTCCGCCGCGTTCCGGATCGGGGCGCCGACCGACATGATGACCTGCCCCTGCCGGTTCAGGATGAAGGCCGAACCTTCGGGGCCCAGGGGCACGCGGGAGAGCATCGCCCCGATCGCGTCGGCGTCGATGAGGATCATCGTCATCCCCAGTTCCGGCCGGGGAAAACTCATCGGCAGGGTCTGGAGGCAGGCGATGGCCCTGAACCGTTTGTTCACCAGGTTCACGTTCACCGCGGGAAGGAATTCCCTGAGGTGGAGCCTGTCCAGGATTTCGCGCTCCCAACGGCCCTCGTCCGTCCCTTCCATGTTGAAAAGGTTGCCGTAGAACAGTCCCTCGAAGGAGACGGAGATCGTTTTCGAGATGATGAAGCCGCTCGGCCTCGAGATGACGACAATGTCCTTGATGAGCTTGCTCGTCACGATGTAGGAATTGAGCCTCTCGGAGGCGTCGTTGATCTTTCCCAGCTCGGACGAGCCCTCCGTGAGCCGGGACATGTTGAGGAAGGTGAGCACCTTCCGGTCGAAGGGCAGGGTTGAGAGAACGTTGTCGATTTCCTCGAGCGTCGAGGAGACGATATCCCGCCCCTGCTCGAGTATCGCGAGGTTCGTCGTCTGGGCGTCCCGTTCGATGACGCCCAGGGTCATGAACTGGATGTAGAGCCCCGTCACCAGGGGCAGGAGGAGCACGACGACGTAGGAACGGATGAAGATTCCGAAAAAGTCTTTCTTGGGCGGAAACATGTCCACGATAGTACTATGGCCCCTACGGGGGGTCAAGTTTTTCCCGTTTCCCGCCCCGCCGCTTTTCGTTTGCGCGTTCGGGAATTCCGGGGTATCATCCAAGGGAGGAGGCTCACGATGTGGAACGTTCTGATAGCAGACCGGAATCCCGCGCTCAGGACGGCTCTCAAGGAGGCGATCGAGATCTATGACGCCGACCTCCAGGTGATCGCCGAGGCGGCGGACGCGGAGCTCGCCCTCGAGGTCGCCATTTCGGAGCAGCCGGACATCGTGGTGATATCCCTGGACGAGCGCTTCCTGCACGACGCGAGCGTCCTCGACCGGCTTCACGCCGACGCGGTCGATTGCGTCGTGGTGGGCATCGTTCCCGCGGAGGCCAGGGAGGAGGCGGCGAGGTCCTTCGGCCCGAGCGTCCTCTCCATGATCGAGATACCCCTCCTCCGCGACCGCCTCGAGGCCGCCTTCGCCGCCGTGATGGAGGAACTCGAAAACCGGCTGGAACGGAGCAAGTACGTGGCCTGGGCCTCCCGCCAGCTCGAGGAGAACCTCCCCGCCCTCCAGGACCGCTTCATGCTGGAACTTCTGAACGGCCACCTTTCCGACATCGAGATCAAGGACATGGTCCCCTTCCTGAACCTCCGCCTCCCGGTCGAGATCGGCCTCATCGTGGTGAAGCCGGTCGAGAAGGCGACGAGCCAGGCCTACGCCCGGGTGATCGGCCGTCACATCCTGCAGCTCGCGGTGAAGGACCTCGTCGAGGAGACGATCGAGGAACTCAAGCCCATCGTGGTCTTCTTCGACGACAAGGACAACGTGGTCGCCCTCACCTCGACCGAACCCAGGATCACCTGGAAGACGGTGGGCGAGAGCATCAGCCACAAGGCCCAGGCGGGACTGAAGAACACGGTCCTCGTCTCGCAGCGGGTCGTGGCGGGCGGCATCGAGCTGATCAACCATTTCTACGACGACGCGGTCGCCGAGCTCAACCGGCAGACGAACTACACCACTTACGTCCTTTTCGCCGAGGCCTACATCCAGAAGAACTACCTCGACTCGACCCTCTCGCTCCAGGACCTCGCCGACGAGCTCGACCTCTCCGGTTCCTACATCAGCCGGATCCTGAAGCAGGAGCTGGGCCTCTCCTTCGTGGACTACGTGAACCGGGTCAGGGTGAACAGGGCCCTCCAGCTCCTGAACGAGCTCGAGCGGTCCCCCGAGGAGATCGCGCGCCTCGTCGGGTTCAGGACCGCCGCCGCCCTCGCCCAGGCCTTCGAGAAGGTGCTGGCCATCACCCCGGACGACTACCGGAAGGGGATCATCTCGAGCTGACGATGAAGCCCGCGGGGACGAGGCACACGATGAAAAAAAACGGCCGCATGATCAGCATCCGCCTGAAGCTCATCGTCTACTTCATCACCGTCATCTTCCTGCCCTTCGGAACCCTGGGCATCCTCGGCCCCCTCCTCTATTCGAAATCGATCGAGAGCGAGACGACGAACCACGCGATCCAGATGATAGGGCAGCTGAACCTGAACATCGAGTTCTACGTCCGCGAGACGGAGAAGCTCGTCGACTTCCTCTACCGCGACGGGAACGTGGAGCGGTTCTTCGACGACGACAGGGCGAACCCAGCGGTCGACACCTCGGTAAGGCTCCTCCTGGGGAACGTGAAGGCCTCCCACCGGGAGATCGCCGGCATCCTCCTCGAGAACGACAGGGACTCCATGCTGAGCAACGAGCTCTACCGGATCACGCGGGACCCGCTCACCGACGAGCAGTGGTACCTGAAGGCGGTCGCCTCCCCCGACGCCGTCAAGCTGTTCTCTAAACCCATCGGCAGGAACGTCAGGAACAACCTGAACCTGAGCGCGGACGACGTGGTCTCGGTGGTGAAGGCGGTCAGGGACTCCTCGGGGAAGGTCAGGGGCGTCATCATGATCGACCTGAGGCTCGAGGTGCTGGAGAACATCTTCGTCGACACGACCCTCGGGAAGAGCGGGTTCTTCTTCATCACCGATTCCCAGGGGGGCATCGTGTACGCCCCGGTCAATTCGGTCATCTACCGCATCCCGCCGGCCTGGCTCTCGGACTCGAGGGACTCGACGGTGAGGCGGGTCGGCGAGTCGCGGTACCAGCTCCTGTTCCAGTACTCGGGCTATACCGGATGGAAAACCGTCGGGGTCTTTTCCATCAACGAGCTCCTCAAGGAGATCGACTTCCTTCTCTTCTACTCCCTGCTGATGGCGGTCGCCACCCTCCTCGCCGCGGTCGTGATCGCCTTCGTCCTGGCCTCCTCCATCGCGCGCCCGGTCGTGAAGCTCAGGAGCCTGATGAAGCAGGTCGAGGAGGGCAACCTCGACGTCAGCTTCGAGAGCGACAAGAACGACGAGATCAGCCAGCTCGGCCGGAGCTTCAACGTCATGATCGAGGAGATCCGGAACCTGATCCAGCAGGTCTACCGCGAGCAGCAGATGAAACGCGAGGCCGAGCTGAAGACACTGCAGGAGCAGATCAAGCCCCACTTCCTCTACAACACCCTGGACACGATCCAGTACATGGCCCAGAGCCACGGCGACGATGATATCGTGGAGGTCGTCGGGGCCCTCACGAGGCTTTTCCGCATCGGACTCTCCAAGGGCAAGGAGATGATCCGGCTCTCGGACGAGATCGAGCACGTCAAAAACTACCTGTTCATCGAGAAGGTGAGGTACGAGGACAAGCTCGATTACCGCATCGAATTCGACGAGGCGCTCGGAAACTTCAGGGTGATCAAGCTGATCCTCCAGCCCCTGGTGGAAAACGCGATTTACCACGGAATCAAGCAGCGCAGGGGAAACGGCTTCATCACCGTCGAGGTCGCCCGGGAAAGTGACGTCCTCGTGATGAAAATCACCGACGACGGGATCGGGATGAAACGGGAGCAGGTCGAGACCCTGGAGGCGATGTTCGCCACCGACGACAACTCCAATCACGGCTTCGGCCTCTACAACGTCAACGAACGGATCAAGTTGACATTCGGCCCCGGATGGGGTCTCAAGATCATAAGCGAATACGGCGAGGGGACGACGATCGAGGTGAGATGCCCCGTCGTTCCTCAGGAGGCCTGAAATGTGGAAGGTTCTCATCGCCGACGACGAACCGAAGCTCCGGCGGGGCATGAAAGCCTCGATCGGAAAACTGGAAGAGGTGACGGTCGTCGGCGAGGCCGAGGACGGCCAGATGGCCCTGGAGCAGGCGACGCTCCTCAGGCCGGACATCCTGCTGATCGATATCCGGATGCCCTTCCTGAACGGGCTCGAACTGATCGAGCGCCTCAACATGGTGAGCGAGGACTGGATCATCGTCGTCGTGACGGGACACGACGAGTTCGATTACGCCCAGACGGCCCTGAGGCTGAACGTTTTCGACTATCTCCTCAAGCCGGTGACGAACGAGGAACTCGGGGCCGTGATCGACCGGGCGAAAACCAAGCTCTCGCTCAGGAGGGCCTCGGACAAGTACACGGCCTGGGCTCGGGATCAGCTCTCGCGGAACATGCCGGCGCTGAGCGAACGTTTCCTCCGCTCCTGGGTCTCGGGCGGCATGTCGCGCTCGGAGGTGGAGGAATCCTTCCAGTTCCTGGGCATCGCCATCGCCCCGGACTCGACCATGATACTCGTCAGGCTCGCCGAGAAGGTCGCCGTTTTGAGCGAAATGAAGGTCGAGTACCGGAAGCTCATGATCCTGGCGATGCGGTCGATAGCGGAATCGACGATGACGGTTTCCACCCCTCCGTTAGTTTTCGACGACGACCTCGACACCCTGATCATCATCGCGTCCTTTCCGTCGGACGCCGCACTCAGGAAAACCGTCCAGGAGATCGAGACCGAGATCAGGTCGAGCGTCCACCAGGTCCCCCTCATCGCCCACAAGGCGGTCGGCGAGGCCTGGGCCGTTCCCGAGTGCTACGCCGATCTCTCCGACGAGCTGAACGAACGGAGCGGGCACGACGCCTTCGTCCTGATGGCCGAGAGCTACGTCGCCAAGCACTACTACGAGAGCGACCTTTCCCTCGAGCGGGTCTCGTCCGAGCTCGAGCTGAGCTCGGGCTACCTCTCCCGGCTGATGAAGCAGGAAACGGGGCTTTCCTTCGTGGACTTCCTCACGAGGTACCGGGTGCAGAAAGCCGCGAAGCTCATGGTCGACCCGGCGGCCAAGGTCTTCGAGGTGGCCGAGCTCGTCGGCTACCGCGACCAGCACTATTTCTCGCGGGCCTTCAAGCGGGTGCTCGGGGTTCCCCCGGTGGAATACCGGAAGGGGGGACTATGAGCGGGATTCGGCGCGGACCCAACCCGCGGCTCGGATTCGGAGCGGCCCTTCTCCTCGCCGCCTCGATGCTCTTCCTTTCCTGCACCCGCGAGACCGAGGGACCGGCCCAGGTCAAGTACCTGATCGGGGTATCCCAGGCCAACCTGAGCGAGCCCTGGCGGATCGCCATGTGCGAGGACATCAAGGCGGAGGCCGCCCGGCACAAGGACATCAGGGTCGTCTTCTCCGACGCTTCCGATTCCACCCAGAAACAGATCGAGGACGTGAGGCACTTCCTTTCCTACAAGGTGGACCTCCTCATCATCTCGCCGATCGATTCCCTCGCCCTGACCCCGGTCGTCACCGAGGCCTACCGGACGATACCGGTCATCCTCCTGGACAGGGCCGTCGAGGGCTTCGACTACACCCTGTTCATCGGTCCGGACAACCTGCAGATCGGGCGCGAGGCGGGCCGGTACGTGACGGGGCTGCTCGGCTCCTCGGCGGGAACCGTGCTCGAGATCCAGGGCCGGCCAGGCTCTCCTCCCACCCTCGGGAGAAGCAACGGCTTCAACGAGATCATCTCGAAGCGGAAGAACATCACGGTCCTCCCTCCCATCGGAGCCGACTGGCTCAAGGACAGGGCGGAGGACAATTTCCTCGAGCGGATGCCCGCGTCCCCCTCCGTCGACGTTGTCTTCGCCCAGAACGATTCGATGGCCTACGGCGCCTACCTCGCCGAGCAGAAGGCGGGCAGGAAAAACATCAAGTTCATCGGGATAGACGGGCTTCCCGGTCCCAACGGAGGAATCGACCTCGTGCGCAGGGGCATCCTCGCCGCGACCTTCATCTGTCCGACCGGCGGGAAGGAGGCGATCGAGTACGGCGTCGATATCCTCAACCACCGGGAGGGGATACCGAAGAAAATCTTCCTGCGCACGAGAAAACTCACCCCGACCGACCTGAAGACCGAAAAGTTACCGGCCCCCTACGTCGAGGCGACGACGAAGCCGGCAGGAAAGAAGATCGTCATCGGCTTCGCCCAGGTCGGACACGAAAGCCACTGGAGGGAGGCCAACACCGTCTCCATCAAGGAAGCCGTTGCCAAGGCGGGCTTCGACCTCCGCTTCGTCGACTGCGAAAACGATCCGGCGAAGCAGATCCAGGCGGTTAGGGATTTCATCAAGCGCCAGGTCGACATCATCGCCTTCTCGCCCATCGTCGAATCGGACTGGGAGCCGGCCCTCGTCGAGGCGAAGGCGGCTGGCATTCCCGTGATCCTGATCGACCGCGCCGTCGACACCAAGGACGATTCCCTCTGGGTGACCTATGTCGGCTCCGATTTCCTCGAGGAAGGCAGGAGGGCGGGCCGATGGGTGCTCGACGCCATGAAAGATCGCGGCGATGTCAAGATCGTCGAGCTCCAGGGCACCCGAGGCTCGGCCCCGGCAATAGACCGGCAGATCGGTTTCGACGAGACAATCCTGGGCCATCCCGCCTTCCGGATCGTCAGGTCGGAGTCCTCCGATTTTACCTTCGAGGGCGGAAGGACGACGATGAAGAGGATACTGAAAGAGGATGAGGGCCGGATCGACGTTCTGTTCGCCCACAACGACGACATGGCACTCGGGGCCATCAAGTCGATGGAAGAGGCCGGGCTCAAGCCGGGAAGGGACATCAAGATCGTTTCGGTGGATTCGGTCAGGACGGCCTTCGAGGCGATGATCGCGGGCAAGCTCAACTGCACCGTCGAGTGCACGCCCCTCCTCGGCCCCCAGCTCGTGAAGGCGGTCCAGGACTACATGGCGGGAAAATACCTGCCGATCAGGATCATCACCTCGGAGGGAGTCTTCCCCGCCGAGACCGCACGATCGGAACTCCCCAACAGAAAGTATTAATCCTCCGTTCGGCCCGGTTCCAGGTCGAACGGGGCGAGCCATTCCCCTCACACGCCAATGTACGAATAGTACACAAAACAACCGCACCGTCCAAATACCGCCCACCCAAAATCGGCTATACAGGAACCAGTGGCGAAGCACCGGATGGGGAAGCCATGGACGGACCTCGGGGAAAAGGAGAGCGATCATGAAGAAATTTCTGGAATTGATGGCGGTATGTTCCGCCCTATTGATGATCTCGGCGGCCGGCCTGTTCGCTGCGGAAGCGAAGGCGGGCACCCTGACCTGCGTCGGCATATATTCGGAAACGAGCGACGGATCCATCAGCTACCGGGTCGGAGGCGCCTCGTGGATCGTCGTGAAGGTCGGCGACGTAATCCCCGCCAACGCGGAGATACGGATCAACGTCGACCGGGACTGGATCGAGCTGACCCCGTCGAACAACCCGAACCTGGTGTACGAGCTGACCGGCCCCGACTCGGGAGAAACGATCAAGAAGGTCGCCGACATCCTCAAGTCCAAGGGAAAGGCCGTCGGCTTTCCCAAGGCGACGGGGGGAAAGGCGGACCCGAAATACGCCAACAAGCTCGTGGTCACCCAGTATCTCGGACGGCAGATCTACATGACGGCCGACGGGGATTCGAAGGACATCAAATACGGCGACGTGCTGGACAGCAAGGGAAAAGTTTCCATCATCGCCATCAACAACACGATCAACCTCATGAACTCGAGCGGAAAAGTCACGACCGTCATCGGACCGCTCAAATTCGACGTCGAAAAGGTCCTGACGAACCAGCAACTCTACAAATTCCTGAACGTCCAGAAATAAAGAGGTAAAAACTCGACAAGCTTTACGTCTGCATGGGCCTCGCCAACCGGAAGGTCGAGTGAATTCCGGGCAGCGACCCCGCAAGGAGGATAAAAGGAGGTAAAGAAAGGTGGGTATCCGTCGCGAAGGTGACGGGTAGCGGAAAAGCTGATGAGGTCTTTCCCGTCCAGACGGGGAAGAAAAGTCGAAAACTTTAAATGTAAGGAGAAAGTATGAAGAACTGGAAAAAGGTCCTCGTATTGCTGGCTGTGACGACGCTGTTGGTGTCGACCGCCGCGGTCGCCGCGCCCAAGACCTGGGTGGTCGGCTTCTCGCAGATCGGTTCGGAAAGCGAATGGAGGACTGCCGACACGCAGTCCGTATGTTCTTCAATCGGCGATGATCCGACCCTCGTGCTCGTCTATTCCGACGCCCAGCAGAAGCAGGA
>DBTK01000126.1:0-8969 GCA_002307015.1 Spirochaetaceae bacterium UBA1318 | reverse complement strand
AGCAGGAAAACCAGATCAAGGCCATTCGGTCGTTCATCGCGAGGAAGGTCGACGTCATCCTCTTCACGGCCCTCGTGGAAACCGGATACGGCCCGGTGCTTCAGGAAGCCCAGAAGGCGAAGATCCCCGTCATCATGATCGACCGCGACGTTCAGGTTTCCGATCGCCAGTATCGCCTGACCATCATGGGCTCCGATTTCGTCAAGGAAGGCGAGAAAGCGGGCACGTGGCTCGCCGACTATCTGAAGAAGCAGGGAATCGATGACGGCTCGAAGCCGATCAACATCGTCGAGCTCCAGGGAACCACCGGCTCCGCTCCCGCCATCGACAGGAAGACCGGATTCGCGAACATCATGAAGCAGCACTCGAATTGGCAGATCACCCGCTCCCAGACCGGCAACTTCACCTCCTCCGAGGGCAAGGCCGTCATGGAAGCCTTCCTGAAAGCCGACAAGACGATCCAGGTTCTCTACGCGCACAACGATCAGATGGCCCTCGGCGCCATCCAGGCAATCAAGGAAGCGGGACTCAAGCCCGGCAAGGATATCATCGTCATCGGCGTCGACGGCGTGAAAGGCGCTTTCGAAGCGATGGTTGCCGGAGAGCAGAACGTCTCCGTCGAGTGCAGCCCGCTGCTCGGACCCCAGGCCGTTCAGGCGATCAGGGACCTCAGGGACGGAAAGAAGCTTCCGGCCAGGATCACCACGATCGAAGGCGTTTTCGACCAGACCACCGCCGCTGATGCACTGCCGACCCGTCAGTATTAATATCAACGACAACAGCGTACCATCTTGATTCAAGGCCACCCACGCGGGTGGCCTTGCTAACGGGTCGTACTCGCCTATCATTTATTAACGGGAGGCATGCCATGTCCGAAACGACTCCAATCATAGAAATGAGGAAGATAAAAAAGGTTTTCCCCGGCGTAATGGCCCTTTCAGACGTCGATTTTCGTCTTTTCAGGAACGAGGTGCATGCCATCATGGGCCAGAACGGGGCCGGCAAGTCCACGTTGATCAAGGTCCTTACCGGCGTATACGAACAGGACTCGGGCGAGATATTCCTGGAGGGAAAATCCATTCGACCGGATTCGCCCCTGGCCGCCCAGAAGCTGGGGATCCACACGGTCTATCAGGAAGTCAACCTTTGCCTCAACCTTTCGGTCGCTGAAAACATCTTCATCGGCAAGGAGCCGATGAAATTCGGGAAAATCGACTGGAAGGCCATGAACCGGAAATCCGAAGAGGTTCTCGCCCGGCTCAACATCGACATCGATGTGACGAAGACTCTTTCGTACTATTCCATCGCGATTCAGCAGATGGTGGCCATAGCTCGCGTTCTCGACTCCTCGGCCAAGGTCCTGATCCTGGACGAGCCGACCTCGAGTTTGGACGAGGGCGAGGTGGAACAGCTTTTCAAGGTCATCAAGAAACTGAGGGATGACGGATTGGCCATCCTTTTCATTACGCATTTTCTCGACCAGACCTACCAGATCGCCGACCGGATCACGGTGCTCAAGAACGGCGAATTCATCGGGGAGTACAAGACGGAAGCCCTGCCCAAGCTGGAACTGATCGCACGGATGCTCGGCAAGGAACTGTCCGAATTCCACTCTACCACGCATGATGAAGAAAAGAAGAAAGCATCCGCCCAGGCGGTTACCGATACGGGAACCCTGATGAGTGCCAGGAACCTCGGCCGGCAGGGCTCAATCGCGCCTTTCAACCTCAACCTCGAGGGAGGCGACGTGCTTGGACTGGCCGGGCTCCTGGGTTCAGGCAGGACCGAGATGGCGAAGCTCCTGTTCGGGATCGACGGCGCCGATCAGGGCGACATCTTCATCAAGGGGAGGAAAACCGCCATCAACTCGCCGAGAAACGCCATGATGGCAGGCATCGGGTTCTGCTCCGAGGACAGGAAGAACGAGGGAATCTTCGCCGAGCTGACGATTCGGGAAAACATCATCCTGGCCCTGCAGACCAGACAAGGCGTTCTCAGGTTTCTTTCGATGAAAAAGCAGCAGGAGATAGCCGATCAGCTCATCGGTTCCCTGGGAATAAAGACCCCGAGCGGGGAAAATACGGCAAGCCAGCTTTCGGGCGGCAACCAGCAGAAGGTCATGCTGGCGCGCTGGCTCGCGACCGATCCGATGATCCTCATCCTGGACGAGCCCACACGCGGCATCGACGTCGGCGCAAAAAGGGAAATCATGGAACTGATCCTCGACCTGAGCAAGAAGGGCCTGGGCGTCCTGTTCATCTCCTCGGAATTCGACGAGGTCATCCGTTGCAGCACGAGGGTCGCCGTCCTCAAGGACAAGGCGAAGATCGCCGAGCTGAGCGGCGAGGAAATGACCGAGAGCGGCATCATGCATACGATAGCGGGAGGTAAATGAACATGGTCGGATGGAAGTCCTTAACGCGCAACAAACTGTTCTGGCCCATCGTGGCCCTCGCGATCCTCATGCTGTTCAACCTGTTCTTCACGCCCCACTTTTTCCGGGTCGAAATTAAGGAAGGACACCTGTACGGGAACGTGATCGACATCCTGAAGAACGGCGCTCCGATCATGCTGCTGGCGATCGGCCTGACCCTCGTCATCGCGACGAAGGGTATCGACATCTCCGTCGGATCCATCGTGGCGATATCGGCGGGCGTCGTCGCGATGCTCATCGGCGGAGACCTGAAGGGCGTGCCGAAGTTTCCGATCCCCTACGCGATGGGCGTGGCACTGCTCATCTCCATCGTGGCGGGATGCTGGAACGGCCTCCTCGTCTCGCGGGTTGGCATGCAGCCCATGATCGCCACCCTGATCCTGATGGTCGCCGGCCGGGGCATCGCGATGGTGACGACGAACGCGATGGTCGTCTGGCTCTATGCGAAACCCTTCGCCTTCCTGGGGCAGGGCTACTGGCTCGGCCTGCCGTTCTCGATCTACATAGTCGCCTTCCTGGTGCTGCTGACGGCCTTCGTGACCAGGCGAACGGCTCTCGGCCTGTTCATCGAATCGGTCGGCATCAATCCGACGGCGGCCCGTTTCGCCGGCATCAACGCGAAGAACATCATCTTCGGGGTCTACGCCTTTTCGGGTTTCTGCGCCGGCGTATCGGGCCTCGTCGTGTGCTCGACCGTCATGAGCGCCGACGGAAACAACGCGGGTCTCGGCTACGAGCTGAACGGGATCCTGGCGGTCGTGCTGGGCGGCACCTCGATGAACGGGGGCAAGTTCTACCTGCTCGGCAGCATCGTGGGCGCCCTGATCGTCCAGACCCTGACGACGACCATCTACGCCTTCAACGTCCCACCCGAGATCGCCCAGGTCGTGAAGGCCCTGGTCGTCTGGATCGTCTGCCTGCTCCAGTCGGGCAAGTTCCGGTCCACGTTCGCGGCCATGTTCGGCAAAAGGGAGCTGTCGGTATGAAGACGAAATCCATCATCAACTCGCGGGACATCCCGATGCTCGTGGTCATGATCCTCTTCGTGCTCATGTTCGGCGTGGGATCGGTCATGTTCAGGGGATTCTTCTCGATGCAGAATTTCCTGAACCTGTTCATCGACAACGCCTACCTCATCATCATGGCGGTCGGGATGACCTTCGTCATCATCTCGGGAGGCATCGACCTGTCGGTCGGTTCCATGCTCGCCCTGTCCACGATGGTCACCTCGAGCCTCCTCGAAAAATCGCACTGGAATCCGGTCTGCGTGATCCTGATCGTCCTCGCGATGGGCGTGGCCCTGGGCCTGTTCATGGGATACCTCATCCGGAAGTTCGACCTGCCGCCCTTCATCGTCACGCTGGCGGGCCTCTATTTCGCTCGAGGGCTGTGCTATGTGGTGAGCGTCGATACCATCGCCATCAACGACGGTTTCTGGCAGACCATGGCCCACGGCCAGATCAATATCATCGGAAACAACTTCATCTCGCCGAGCGTCATCATCGCGATCGTCGTGCTCATCGCGGGAATTTTCATCTCGCGCTCCACCAAATTCGGACGGACCGTCTTCGCCATCGGCGGAAACGAGCAGTCGGCCGTGCTGATGGGCCTGCCGGTGGCGCGAACGAAGGTGCTGCTCTACGCCTTCTCAGGGTTCTGCTCGGCGCTCGCGGGAATCGTGTTCACGTTCTACACCCTTTCGGGGTACGCCCTCGACGGAAGCGGCATGGAGATGGACGCGATCGCCACGGTGGTGATCGGCGGAACCCTCCTCACGGGAGGGGTGGGCAGCATCCTGGGTACGCTGTTCGGCGTATTCATCTACGGGACCATCCAGGTGCTCATCGTGTTCCAGGGAACGCTCAACTCCTGGTGGACGAGGATAGCGGTCGGCTTCCTGGTCTGCGTCTTCTGCGTGTTCCAGCGGATTCTCGAATCGAGGGGAACCAAGGAGAAACGGAAAGACACTTCAGCCAAAGCCGAAAAAACTCCGGTCAAGGGTTGAACACCCGTTCGATCGGCCACGGTGGTGGAAAGCCCCAACCGGCTTTTCCGGCACCCCGATAAAGAATAGCCCTCTTTGGCTGCCGCCCCGGGGAAACCCGGGACGGCTTTTTTTTTCGGCAAACGGCTATCCTCAGGGGACTCCCCGAGGCGATGACCCGGGTCATGATCATAGGCTGATCGGCCCCGTCTCGGCCCTCGCGGGGCGAGGTTTCGAGATGGACGCCATCGGTGGCCTTGAAAAGCCCCTCCCATTACGCTAGCCTCCCTTCATGCCGATCGGAAGAAAAACGCGACGATTCAGAAGCGAACCCCTGATCCTGAACGAAGCCATCCGGAAGAATCTCCCCGGGAGCTTCATCAAGCTCATCAACGGAACGGTCCATTACGAACTCTCAGGTCCCGAAATGGGAAATCCGGTCGTCTTCATTCCCGGAATCACCGTACCGTACTCGACCTGGGACAGAACCGTTCCCTTTCTCGCGAAGGAGGGATTTCGCTGTCTCCGGTTCGATTTTTTCGGCCGCGGATATTCCGACAGGCCTCGGGCTTCCTACGACCTCGGCTTCTTCGTCGACCAGGTCGCCTCGCTTCTCGATGCACTCGGAATGACCGGCCCCGTTGACCTCGTCGCCCTCTCGATGGGGGGAGCCGTCGCCGCAAGCCTCGCTGACCGATGGCCCGATCGCATACGACGGATTGCCTTTGTCGATCCGCTTTTTTCGACCCCGACGGTCTCCCGAACGAAACGGCTCCTGATATCGAGAGCCTTCGGAAGGGCCGTCTTGGGCCGCATGGGAAAGCAAATCCTCGCGATGGCGCAAAGACGTGATTTCAGGGATATAGAAACGGCGGCGACCTACTTCGAAACCTATCGGCCTCAACTCGCCTATAGAGGGTTCAGGAGGGCCATCCTCACGACGATGCGGTCGGTCCGTTCATGGAAGATCACCGAAGCCTACGAGCGGATCGGGCAGTCGCCGCGCCCCATCGCCCTGTTCTGGGGCGTGTACGACAGGACGATTCCCTATGAAAGCCACGGAACGCTCCTGGGACTTCTCCCGAGGGCCGAATTTCACCCGGTGGAGGACTCGGGTCACGTACCACATTACGAGCGTCCCGAAATCGTGAATCCCCTGCTCGCGGAATTTCTCAGCCGCCCGGACTCCTGAGTCGGCCCTTTCGGAGTGCTGGCTGTTTAGTTCCTCGAAGTTTGTTGGTTTGCTAGTTCCTCGAAGCTTGTTGGCTACCCGTTCATTGGGTCCCCGAGGCCTCGAGCCAGGCGACCCCCGCGGGCAATTCGGGATGGAGGCCGATGAGGATCCTCTCGAGGGTTTTCCTCGTGGAATTCGGGAAGGCCTCACGCACGAGGCGATGGTAGTAGTAGGGACACTCGTCAAGCCTGAGCTTCGTCACCGCCTCGCGAAGCACCGGGGCGAGGCTCCCTCCCCCGGCGGCTGCTTTCGCGGACGCCATCCTCGCCTCCACCTCGGCGAGGCGGGTCTGGATGGCTTTCTCGAGACTCCCGTAGCTATAGGCCTCGACCCGGTCGACGTCGAGAACGGAGGCGGCGCATTCGAGGAAGAGGAGAAGCTTCCTCCGGTCGTAGCGCATCCGCTCGGGAAACTGGATCCCCGCCGCCAGACTCGGTAGTGGCTTCGCTCCGCCTGAGGATCCCGGCCCAGCCTCGGCCGCGAACCCTCGGGCAGCCTCGGCCGCGCTTTCCGGCTCGACGAAATAGGAGTAGCCCGCGTATCTGCCGAAAACCCTCATCGTGTCGAGGTAGCCGAGTTTCGCGAAGGAATCGAGGAATTTCCGGTCGAAATCGAGAACCCCGCCCATCTCGATCGAGTTCTTGATGTAGACCGTATCGCTCCCCTCGATCTGGGGTCTCCGGTTCCGGCCCGCTCCCGAGATGTCGGAAACGATGATGCGCCGGTAGCCGCGCTTCCTCGCCATGGCGTAGGGGACGTTGTCGTAGAGCCCGCCGTCGGAGTAGCTCTTCCCCTCGATCCGAGGCTGCTCGAAACCAGGAAAGGCCGCGCTCGCCATGAGATAGTCGACCAGGGCGCCCGGCTCCATGTCCTCGATGAAGACCTCGCGCGGTTCCAGGTCGCTGACGTTCACCGTCACGATCCCGAGATCCTTACCACCGGTCCGGATCGCGCCCTCGTCGAGTCGGGCGACGAGGAGGTTCCTCAAGGGGCTCGTGTCGAGGCCACGTTTCGCCATGGTGGAAAGGAAGAGATCCCGGACGCTCGCCAGGGTGCCGTGGTCGAGTTTGACCTCGCCCCCCTCCGTCAGTTCCCGGGGCAGGGCGAGGATGCTGTCCAGCGTAATGGTGCGGCCAATCTCCTCCAGAGCCTCATCCAATCCCTGGGCGAGAAAGCCCGCCATGATAGCCCCGATGGAGGCCCCGACGAAGGCATCGACCGGGATCGCGAGTTCCCTCAGGGCCCGCCAGACGCCGATATGGTAGACCCCTTTCGCGCCCCCGCCCCCCAGCACCAGGCAGTATCCTTCACGTTCAGCGTCCATGAGCCCTCCTCGCGACGATGCATCGCCCCGCTATCACTGTAATCCCTCTCGGCGGGGAAAAGCCATGCCTCAGCACGATTCGAGGGCCGCCGACCACCTTCCGTTCCACGCGCCGATTCCGTATAATGCCATCATGGACGAAAACGGCGCTTCCGCCAGCGACGACCGCATGACGGCGGTGGAGATAAAGCTCGCATGGCTCGAGGATTTCGTGAGACAGCTCCAGGGTCAAACCGTGGAGCTCGCCCACAAGGTTGAACGCCTCGAGGCCGAGAACAAGTCGGCCCGAGAGAAGATACGGGACCTTTCGGACGCCCTCGAGGATATTCCGAACAGGAAACCGCCCCACTATTGAGGAACCAGTATGGAAGAACGGTACCCGCGCTTTTACGACAAGACCGCGACCCCCACGGCGGACGAAATCGCGTCGGCCCTCGGGCCCGCTGCCGACCGCCGATGGAAGGCCCTCGCCGCCCATCTCGAGGCGAACTACGATTTCGAACCGGTCACGAAGTACTACGGAAAGTCCTACGGATGGACGGTGCAGTACCGGAGAAGCGGCAAGACCCTCATCTCGCTCTTTCCCGAGACCGGGGCCTTCACCGTCCTGGTGACCATCGGCCCCAAGGAGCTCGTAAAGGCCGGGGGCAGGATCGACGGGGTGAGCGGGTATACCCAGGATTGCATCGCGGGCGCTTCGAGCTTTTCCGACGGCACCTGGCTCTGGATCAGGGTGCTCGCGGACGAAACCGTCGAGGACGTCAAACACCTCGTCGCCATCAAGAAAAAGCCGGGGAGAGCTTCCAGGAAATGAACGCAATCGACAAGAGAAGGACGGTACGGGATTTCGATCCACGTCCCGTTCCCGAGGCGGCTCTGAAAAGGGCGCTCGAGGCCGGGCTCAAGGCGCCGAGCTACAACCACCTGAAGGATTGGCATTTCCTCCTCGTTCGGGACGGACGGAAGCGCCTGGAACTCACGGCGACCGAGACGATGCAGGAAACGGTCGATCCGGCTTCCTTCGCCGGCGCCGACGAGCTCGCGAAGGCCATGTACCTCGAGGCGGTGCCAAAGCAGCGGAGAATGATCCTCGAAGCTCCGGAGCTTCTCGTCGTCGCCTTCGCCCCGAAAACCGCCGTCGTCGAGGCGAAGCGGGTCTACGACCTCAACTGCCTCGCGTCGGTTTGGTGCTGCATCGAGAACATCCTGCTTGCCCTCGCCGAGGAGGATCTCTTCGGCGTCACCTTCATCCCCAAGAACACTCCGGGGGTAAAGGCCGTCCTCGGGATACCCGGGGAACTCGAGGTCGCCGCCTTCATTCCGCTGGGCTACGCGGCGGCCGGCGCCCGCATCCTGCCGCAGAAAGCCGTCTCCGTCGAAGAGCGGCTCCATATAGACCGGTGGTGACCATGTACAAGGCGATACTTTTCGATTTCGACGATACCCTCGTGAACTACCGAAAAACACGCCTCAATGCCTGCTCGAAGTTTCATCGGCTCCATCTGGCCGGCTTGGAACGGGATTCGGGAGGGCGAGAACGTACGGTCGGAGAGGATGAGTTCACCGAAGCCCTCATCCTGGAGAACGAGGGCGCCTGGGACCGCTTCCTCGCAGGTTCCCTTCCTGCGGAGCGGGTCATCGGCGGCTCCTTCCTCTCGGCCCTGGACCGGGTCGGGCTCGGCAGATTCGCGAGCGGGGAATACGAGGGGCTTTTCCTGGATACGTTCTGCACCGCGGGGGAGTACGAGCCCCACGCCCTCGAAACGGTAACCGCCCTTTCGACGAGATTCAGGATCGGCATCGTGACGAATGGGCTTCCCGGAATCCAGAAGCGGCGCATCGCGGGGGCCGGCTTCGCCGGGCTCTGCGGCGCGGTCTCGATTTCGGGCGATCTCGGCGTGGGAAAACCGGACCCGGCCATCTTCCGCCACTGCCTCGAGAGGCTCGGGGGGGAACCGGGAGAGGGTCTTTTGATCTGCGATTCGCTCGCGCT
>DBTK01000125.1:25678-43636 GCA_002307015.1 Spirochaetaceae bacterium UBA1318 | reverse complement strand
GAGAGTATCGCCGCTTCGGCAGGGACCGGATTACCTGCCTCGCTTCGCCCGTGCCTGAACTGGTCCGATGAGAGGCCAGGTAGCCAGGTGCCCTTACCAACAAGCTTCGAGGAACTAATTAAGAAGAACGCCCCCGCGGCAACCGCGAGGGTGTTTATCGGGAATTGGCGATCCTACCTGCCCCGCTTGCGAGTCTGCACGTCGAAAATTACCGCGATGAGAAGGACGGCGCCCTTGATGATGTACTGAAGGGCGATATCGGTTCCCAGGAGGTTCATGCCGCTCGAGAGAGCCATGAAGAGGATGGCGCCGATCAGGGAGCTGGTGACCTTGCCGACGCCGCCGGCCGCCGAGACCCCGCCGATGTAGGCCGCCGTCATGGCGTCGAACTCGAGGCCCGCTCCCGCGATGGTCGTCGCGGACTGGAGCCGAGAGGCGAAGAGGATGCCCGAGATAGCGGTGAGGAAGCCCATGGAGCCGAAGACGATGAAGGTGATCCGCTTAACGCTGATACCTGAGAGCTCAGCGGCCTCGGGGTTGCCGCCCACGGCGTAGATATGGCGGCCCAGGACCGTCTGGGTCATGACGAAATCGTAGACGAACACCAGGACGAGGACGATGATGACCGTCCAGGAAAGTCCGTTGTAGCCCGCGAGGTTCCAGGCGATGGCGGCGACGATGAGGGCCATGAAGACGAGCTTGAGGACGAAGAGCCCGGCCGGGATGACCTCGAAGTTGTAGGCCTGCTTGTTCTTCCGGTTGACGATCGCGCTGACGATGAACCAGGCGATGGCGACGAGGCCGATGATGAGGGTCAGCTTGTGCATCCCGGGCAGGAAGGTCGAGTTGGCCGGGAAAATGTCGGGAATGGCCGCGTTGCCGAGGGCGTTGAAGAACTTGTCCGGGATGATGATCGTACCCGTCCTAAGCGTGGCGAGGAGGAGGGCGCCGCGATAGATGAGCCAGCCGGCCAGCGTCGCGATAAAGGCGGGAACGCCCAGTTTCGCAATCGGGATCGCCATGAGGAGGCCCGCGATCAAGCCGAGCGCGAGCACGAAGAGTATGGCCACCCAGCTCGGCCAGCCCCAGGTGACCATCCCGATGGCAGCCACGGCGCCGAGAAAGCCGGAGAGGTAGCCGACGGACATATCGAAGTAGCGGATGATGAAAACCAGGGTCATGCCGATCGCGAGGACGGCGAGGTAACCTGTCTGGTTGAGAAGGTTCGATATGTTCCTCGAGGTGAGAAACACGCCGTTCGTCAGGACGGTGAATATGCCGAGAACCACGGCCAGCGCGAAATATATCGCGTAGTCGCGGATGTTCTGCTTTAGCAATCTCTTGATGTCTGTGCCCTTCACGGTTCAGTCCTCCCTAATAGTTGGTAGCCAGGGCCATGATTTTTTCCTGCGTGGCCTCTGCGATCGGCATTTCGCCGACCGTCTTGCCGCCGGCTATGACATATACCCTGTCGCTCATTCCAAGAATCTCGGGGAGTTCGGAGGAGATCATGATGATGCTCATCCCCTCTGCCACGAGCTTGTTCATTATCGTATAGATTTCGAATTTCGCGCCGACGTCGATGCCCCGTGTCGGTTCGTCCAGGATGAGGACGTCGGGCTTCACGAAAAGCCACTTGGCGACCGAGACCTTCTGCTGGTTGCCGCCCGAGAGGTAGCCGACCTTCTGCTCGATGCTCGGCGTCTTGATGGAGAGGGCGTCCCGGTATTCGTTGGCGATCTTGATTTCGGCGTTCTTGTTGATGACGAGGCCCTCGGTGAGACTGGCGAGGTTCGCGAGGCTGATGTTCTCCCTCACGTCCTCGATGAGGATGAGGCCGTTTCCCTTTCGGTCCTCGGTCGCGTAGGCGACGCCCGCCCTGATGGCTTCCTTGGGTTCCGAGAAGCGGCGCGTCTGGCCTCTCACCTGGAGTTCGCCCTCGATGCGATAACCGTCGGGATTGCCGAAAATGCTCCTCGCGAGTTCGGTGCGGCCCGAGCCCATGAGGCCGGCGAAGCCGATGATCTCGCCCTTGTGGAGCTTGAAGTCGACGTCCTTGAGTATCTGTCGCCCGAGTTTGGGCGAGTAGGCCTGCCAGTGCCTGGCCTCGAGCACGACCTCCCCGGAGATGGAGTTCGAGCGCTTGGGGTATATGTTGTCGATCTCGCGGCCCACCATGTTCTTGATGAGCGACTCCTCGCTGACCTCGCCCTTGTGGGCATCGAGGGTGCAGATGGTCTTGCCGTCGCGGAGGACGGTGACGGTGTCCGCGATCCTGATTACTTCCTTGAGTTTGTGCGAAATGAGGACGCAGGTGACTCCCTGGGCCTTCAATCCCTTGATTATCTCGAGCAGGTTGTCGCAGTCGTCCTCGTTGAGGGACGCGGTGGGCTCGTCCAGGATGAGAAGCTTGACGTCGCGGCTGAGGGCTTTCGCTATTTCCACGAGCTGCTGCTTGCCCACGCCAAGCTCTTTGACCTTGGTGGCGGGGTTCAGGTCGAGCCTGACCTTCTTGAGCATCTCGGTGGCCTTCTTGATCGTGGCGTTCCAGTCGACCGTGATGCCCTTCTTGATTTCGTTGCCGAGGAGGATGTTCTCGTACACGGTCAGTTCCGGCACGAGTGCCAACTCCTGGTAGATGATCGCAATGCCGGCTTTCTCGCTGTCGGCGATTCCATTGAACGTCTGGACTTTCCCGTCGAAGAGAATCTCGCCCGTGTACGAGCCGTGGGGGTGGACTCCGCTCAGAACCTTCATCAGCGTCGATTTGCCTGCCCCGTTCTCCCCGACGAGGCAATGGATCTCGCCCTGCCGAACCTGATAGCTGACGTCCTTCAGGGCGATGACGCCCGGAAACGTCTTGGTAATGTTCCTCATCTCGAGGATTGTCGAACTCATGACGGTTTTGGCTCCATTATGTAGATCGATTGCTAAAAATTGGGACAGTGGCGGTTTGGGCGTCACTGTCCCGGGAAGTCGGTTCGGCCCTGCCAACGGGCCTCGGGCCGAACCTCGGGTCTCTTACAGACCGGTGAACTTGTCGGCGGTGAGGTAGCCGGAATCGACGATCGCGGCCTTCAGGTTTTCCTTGGTGACCGTGATGATGGCGGACGGCTTCGCGGGAACCTTGATCTTGCCGTTGTCGTAGGTAGCCGTCTGCACCGGGGTCTTGCCCTGGCTGTAGACGACGGCGGCGGCGATCGCGTCGGCGCAAAGGGTGCGGACGTCCTTGAAGACCGTCATCGACTGCTTTCCGTCGATGATGTACTGGAGAGAAGCGATCTCGGCATCCTGTCCGGTGATGTAGTACTTCGTCACGTCCTTGTCGGCGGCGAAGGCATCGGCGATGGCGCGGGCGGTTCCGTCGTTCGGGGCTTCGATGTACACGGTGCCCTTGTCGGCCTTCTTCGCGGAGGTCAGGTTGGCTTCGGCTTTATTCTTCGCGTCGGCGAACTGCCAGTTGGTGGTAACCTGGCCGATGATCTTGGATTCCTCATCGCGGGTCAGGGTGGCCTTCTTCTGGAGCTTGACGGCCTCGGAAGAGTTCTTGATCACGAACGTGCCATCGGCGATCTTGGGCTGGAGGACGCTCCACGCACCCGCGAAGAAGATGAACGCGTTGTTGTCGGATGCCGCACCGGCATAGAGGTACAGGTGGTTGGCCTTTCCGGTGGCCTTGGAGACGAGGAACTGGCCCCACGCGGCGCCGACGGCGAAGCTGTCGAAGGTCACGTAGTAGTCGACGGAGGCGGTTCCGAGGATGAGGCGGTCATAGGAAATGACCTTCACGCCAGCAGCGCGGGCCTCATCGGCGGCGGCAGCGGCGGCGGAGCCGTCCTGCGGGCAAATAATGATGACCTTCGCACCGGCGGAGATCAGGGATTCGACGTTCGCCTTCTCCTTGGCGGAATCGCCCTGGGAGAAAAGAACCTGAGCGTTGATGCCGGCGGTCTTGAGTGCATCCTGGAACCTGGTCTGGTCCTGGATCCACCGGGGCTCATCCTTCGTGGGGAGAACGACGCCGACCTGGACCTGGGCGAAAGCCATGGTTCCGATGGTCATGCAAAGAAGGGCGGAAAGAAATAAGGAAACTCGCTTCATGAATTACCTCCTTGATTTGAAAGCGACCAACGGCCGCATCCGGCAAAACGTCGGACACGGTAATTCTGGACCCGTTTCTCGAAAAGGTCATCGGTAATAAAATGGCGAAGTCCCGCAAAAAAGCGCCAAATCCGATCCCGAAAACCCCACTAGCACAAGCATACGATGGCCTCGGGGTAAAATCCAGATCTGGTTCCTGACAATCAAAAAATCGGGTCACAGCCTCAGTAAACAACCTTGCGTAGGCGACGGCCGATCAGGCCAACAAGCTTCGAGGAACTAAGGGACCGATTACGGGGCAACCTCGTCCCCCCCCATCGAGGAGGAAGAAAAGGCTGAGGGGGTGAGTCCGGTGACCTTCTTGAAGAGCCGGGAAAAGTAGTTCGGGTCCGGATATCCGCAGGCCGCGCTCACGAGCTTGATGCTCGCGCCAGGCATCGAGAGCAGTTCCTTGGCCTTCTCGATGCGGTAGGCGATGAGGAAGTCGGAAAATCCCCGTCCCGTCTCCTCGATGAAGAGCTTGGACAGACGGTTCGGCGAGAGCCCGATGAAATCGGCGACGAGCTCGAGGGAGATGGGCTTGTTGAAGTTCTCCTTCAAGAAGGACACGGCGCCCATCATGACCGGCGAGCGATGGGGGGTCCTTTCGAGGGCGGCGGTCAGCTTCGAGTACCGGGCCCTGGCGGCCAGGCAGAGCATGCCGGGATCCGCTGCCGAGGCCAGCCCGCGGAGGTCCATCATCTCCTCAACCTCGACGATGTCCAGAAGGCCCCGATTCACGAGGAGTCGGCAAGCGGCGCCGAAAAGGGCCACCATCCGGTAGGTGTCGAAGACCGAGAGCTCGGGCTTGGCTCTCACCGATTCGATGAGGCGTTCGAAGGCGAGATCGGCCCGCTCGGGGGCAAGTTCGAGGAGGGCGTCGAGAAACCCCTGGTCGGCCTCGAAGGAGGCGTGATCCGCGGAAAGCCTTCCGGTGTCGTTCTGTCGATCGATGCCGAGGAGGGCGCTCAGGGCCTCCGCCCACGACTGGGTGGCGTCGGCGAAGGGCCTGGCGGAACCGAAGCCCAGCCTGATCCGCCCGCGGGCAAGCTCGGCCGAGTGGCTGAGCTCGATGACGGACCTGAGGGACTCGACGGACTTCGCCGCCTCGCCCTCGTTCCGGAGGGGGAGAAGGACGAGGCAATGCCCGAGGACGAGGGGACCGGCGAGGGCCCTGGTCTTGTAATGGACCGTCGCGCGAAAGGCCTCGTGGGCGGCTCTCGCCTCGGCCGCGGGGTCGGGAGCGCCCAAGGGGGAGACGAAGACCGCGGCGAGGGCAAGGGCCAGGGGCTCCGAGATCCCGAGGTCGGAACGGTATTTTTCCAGCTCGGGGCCGAAACGCTGGCCGAGCATGACGAGCTCGAGAAACGAGGCCTCGACGAAGTCCCTCAGGCCTTCCTCGCGCTCTCTATGCAAGATCTCCCGACGCTCGAGCTCCGTCCTGCGGTTGATGAAGGCGGCCGCCGTCCGGAGGGCCTCGATAAGGCGATCCTTCGCGACCGGCTTGAGGAGATAGTCGAGGACGCCCAGGCCCACGGCCTCGCGCGCGATGTCGAAACGTTCGTAGGCCGTGATCAGGATGAAAGACGAGGTCGAGCCGCGGTTGCGTATCTCGCGGATGGCGTCGAGCCCCGAAATGCCGGGCATCCTTACGTCCATGAGAACGAGGTCGGGGGAAAGCTCGCTCACGCGCTCGATCGCCTCCCTTCCCGTGGAGGCGGTGCCGACGATCTCGAACTCGGCCTCGAGGTCGCGCCTGACGATGTGGGACAGTCCCTCGATGACGGGCCGCTCGTCGTCGGCGATAAAAAGTCTTTTCATGGGCGTCATTCCATGGCCTTCACCGTCGACCCCGCCGCTAGAACTGGAGCGGGGCGAAATAGCCGAGGTCGTCCCGGCCCGAGCGCTTTCCGACAAAGGCCTGAACGGAGACCTCGAGGTAGCGCTTGCCGAAATCGGTCGGGAAGGAGGCGGTGTACTGCATGTAGTAGGTTCCGGTCTTCGCGGTGCGGATGTCCTCGATCACGGGGGCTATCCCCTCGGGCCGGTAGAGGTAGTAGACGCCGCCTCCGGTCTGGGCGCACAGGTAGGTTATCGCCGCGGAGGGCGGGGCGTTGTTCATCGTGATCGCGTAGAAGCGGATGCCGTTGTTCGCCAGGTACGCGGCGAGCTCCGACATCGAGTAGCGGGAAAAGGCCTTGTCGTTCGGGCTCCCCTGGGTCACGAAGACGACGGCCCTCCGGCGGGCGTCCGCACTGACGAGGGAAGCCGAGGCGAGCCTCAGGCCGAGGTCGAAACGGGAATTCTGCGAGAACGTGGCCGAGGCCGCGGCTTTCGCGATGCCGGTCGGGTCGTTCTCGGCGATGACGGCCGGATCGCGGCCCGAGGTCACGAAGCGGATGTTTCCCCTTCCCGCGTGGGCGGCGACGAGATCCATCGTCGCCTTGCGAAGGTCCGCGCGGTACTTTCCCATCGCCAGGGTATCGTCGGCGAGGATGGACACGTCGGAGTCGGTGTTGGCGTCGGCAGATCCCAGGAACTGGTAGGCGGCCGCGTCCTTCCCCTTCTCGGTGACGAGAAAGTTGCGGGAATCCAGCCCGGCGATCGGCCGGTGGAAACGGTCCTGGACCGAGACCTCGAGGGTCACCGTGGGATAGGCGTCGCTCCGTATCCGCTCCGTCTGGACGAGGAAGCCCGAGTACATCGCGGTCACGTCCGAGAGGACGACGACGCGGGACTGGTCGAAATCTACGGCGAGAACGTCGCCGTTGGTCCCGACGACGGCCCTGGTGATCCGGGAGGAGGATTTCGAGAAATCGGCGAGGGTGCGGACCGTCTCCGTCGCGAGGTCGAGGGTTTTCACCCCCTTGGTATCGGCGATGAGGAGAACGTCGTCGGAAAAGACGGAAATCCCCTCGGGCGCCGCGAGGAAGCCCTCGGCGAGGTAGGAGATGAAGTTGCCCGAGGTGTCGAAAACGGCGAGGCGTTTCTGGAAGGAATCGGCGACATAGACCCGGCCCTTGTATTCGACGATGCCGGTCGGGGCCCTGAAGCCCTCGAAATCGCCCGTCGCCTGACCGAAGGAGAAGATGAAATTGCCGTCGGCGTCGAACTTCGAGACGCGGCGGTTTCCGTACTCGGTGACGTAGATGTAGCCCCCATCCCCCTGGGCGAGGTACTGGGGGCCGAGGAGCTGGCCGTCGCCCATCCCCTTCGATCCGAACGAGGCGAGTACGGCGCCTTCGCGGCTCGTGCGGACGATGCGGTCGGCCATGAACTCGGATACGTAGAAGCCCGAGGGACCGAGGTCGAGGGCATCGAAGGGGCGGTCGAAGCCGCCGACGGGGCCCCGAAGGTGTTCCCGGGCGAGGCCGTTCAGGTCGACCCTCACCAGCTCGTTCGAGCCGTAGGCGATGATCCAGCACGATCCGTCGCCCTGGGGCGCGATGGACGAGGGGCGGTTGAAGAAGAGGTTCCCTCCCGCGCGCCCCGGATACTCGCCCGATTGGACGAAGCGTTCGGGCGGGGCCATCTCGGCGAAAACCCCTCGGCGGTTGCGGATGATCTCGGTCTGGGTCTGGAGCAGGGCCGTGGCTTTTCCGGCGTCGATGATCGACTGCCACTGGTCGACGGCGTTCGCCTCGAGCCCTGAGCGGTAGTAGGCGCGGCCGAGCCAGTACTTGATCAGGGTGTCGTCGCTTTTGTACGAGAGGGCCTTTTCGAACTGGAGGACGGCGTCGTTGAAATAGCCCCGCTGGTAGGCGACGACCCCCGGCCTGAACTGCTCGTCCGCGTAGGCCCTGTTCATGTCGATCACCGGCTGCTGGGGCTGGACGGCCTTCGGCGCCGCCTTCGGGGATTTCGCTGCCGCGTCGGCCTTGGCGGTCGAGCCGCCTTCCTGGGCGGCTGCGACAAGGGTGAAGGAAAGGGCGAAAACGGCCATCGCCGCGAGTCTTCGAGAGGTCATATGGGGTGAGGTACGCTTCATCTTTTTCGTCCCGATTTGCCCGGGCGGGGTGGCAGGTCGTCGGCCTCGGGCGGTTCGTACCAGTTCGACGAGCCCGAACGGGAGGCCTTCCCGTTCGGGGAACCCGGCTCTCTTTGAGCCGCCGGCTCTCTTTGAGCCGCCGGCTCTCGTTGAGCCGCCGATTCCCCCGGGAAAGGGGATTCCAGGTCTTCCGGAAATTCCGGATCGGGAAACCCGGCGGAATCCTCCCCGAAGGGCTTTCCGCGGGTGTCCATGACGGCCCTCAGGTGGCTCGCGATCTCTTCCCGGCCAGGCGAGATCTCGAGGGCGCGCTTCAGGTATTCCGTCGCCTCGGGAATTCGGCCCATCCGGTAGTAGGCCCAGCCGAGGGAATCCAGGTAGACGGGATTGTCGGGCTTCTTGTCGACGGCCTTGCGGCAGCAGGTCAGGGCCTGCTTCAGGTCACGGTTCCCGTCCGCCAGGATGTAGCCGAGACAGTTGAGCGCCGTGGGATTCTCACCGTCGATCTCGAGGGCCTGGGTGTAGTAATCGATGCTCTCGTCGACCTTCCCCTGCATGTAGGTCGCGTAGCCGATCGAGGCGAATACCTGGACCGAGCGGAAGCCGCTCTCGATGAGCCGAGCGAGCTCGAACTCGGCGAGGCGGGAACGTCCCGTCACCGAGTAGATGTAGGAGAGGGCGAGGCGAGACTGGTAGACCCGGATGACGTCGTCAGAAGCCGTGACCACCTGTTCGAGGTAGAGAAGGGCGTCGTCGTACTTTTCGAGCCTGGTATAGCAGAGGCCGAGATAGTAGGCGCACTCGGTCGATTCGTCCTCGCCGACGTCGAGCATGAGGAGTTCGCTGAGGGCGGCTTCGTACCGCTTGGACCGGTAGAGGCGCAAGGCTTCCTTGAATTTTCCACCCATATCGTCCCCCGGCGTCCTACCTGAAGATGGACGTATCGATACGATCGTTCTGGTGTTCGACGGGATGGAGGAAGACGAGCGAAACGGAGAGTTTGCCCGCCTTGATCGCGGCGCAGTCGGAACCCTCAGCGGGCACCGATTCCACCCAACCGTCCGAAAAGAAACAATACTTCGTGCCGTCGGGCGCGTCGAAGGTCTCGAGCCTGTCGTGATAGACGCGCCTTGCCGGATAGGTGACCTCGATGCCGCTCCATCCCGAGGCCGAGTTGGGGGCGTTGATGTTCAGCAGGGTATCAGGATGCCACATCGAGAGAAGCGAATCCAGATTTTTTACGACGAACTCGCAGACCGGCTCGTAGTGGTAGGGATCGCCCTCGGCGACGAGGGATACGGCAATGGAGGGCTTTCCCATGAGGGAAGCCTGCCTCGCTGCGGCGACGGTACCCGAGTAGATGATGTCGGTGCCCAGGTTCGCGCCCCGGTTCACCCCCGAGATGACGACCTCGGGTTTCCAGGGCAGGGCGCCGAGCCCCGCTACGATGGCGCAGTCGGCTGGGGTGCCCGAGCAGGCGTAAACCCCGTCGCTCACCTTGCGGATCCGTATGGGCTCGTTGAGGGACATGCTGTGAGAGGTGCCGGAGCGGTCGGACTCGGGGGCGAGAACGATGACCTCGTGGGCCCTTCCCAGGGCTGCCGCGAGGACCTTCAGTCCCGCGCTCTGGTAGCCGTCGTCATTGGTGATGAGAATTTTCATGGGCCCTCTCGTGAAGTACGATCTGCGCGCCCTGAGCCGGCTCCACGGTGAACAAAATAGGTTTGAAGCCGAAAATACGTTCGTACTCTTCAAGCCGCTTTTTGTAATCCTCGACCGCTTCGTCCTTCATGAAGGTCACGGTGCAACCGCCGAAACCCTGCCCGATCATCCGGGAGCAGAGTATGCCGTCAAGCTCGAGGGAACGCTTCACGAGCCAGTCTACCTCGGGACAGGATACTTCGTAAAGGTCCCGGAGGCTTTCGTGGGAGTGGTTCATGATCTTGCCGAATCCCGGAAGGTCGGAGCGCCTGAGGGCGTCGGCGGCCTCGGTCACCCGCCCGATCTCCTGGATGACATGCATCGACCGCCGGCGCACGCTCTCGGGCAGGAGACCCATCGATTCCATCAGATCTGTAGCGGAATAGTCCCTGAGTGTCGTTCCGGTGCGCTTCCGCGAGAGGGCGGCGAGGCACTGCTTGCAATCGTTCCGCCTCTGGCGAAGCTCGGCGTCGGACAGCACCCGCGGCACCCGGGAATCCGTGATCACGAGCCGGTAGGGGGCGATCGAGAAATCCACGTCCTGATGCTCGAGGCTTCTCGAGTCGATCAGCTCGGCCTTTCCCCGCCTGGAGGAGAACTGGACGATGTGGTCGATGAGGCCGATCTTCTTTCCCATGAACCGGGTTTCGGCCTGCCGGGCCGCCTCGATGAGCTGGAGGTCGGTGAGCCCGTAACCGAAAACGGTGTTGAGGCCGATGGCGGCGGCGACCTCGATGGCGCTCGAGGACGCGAGCCCTATGCCCTGGGGGATGTCCCCCGAAACCGTCATGTTGAGGCCCTTCAGCGGAAAGCCCATCTGCATATAGGCGAAGATGACGCCCTTCAGATAGTTCGCCCAGCGGTCCTCGCGCTTGAATTTAAGATTGGAGATGGTGGTGCGTTTGCGTTCGTTGAAATCGGCGGCATAGAAACGGAGGGAGTTGTCCCTGCGAACCGATATCGCCACTTGCACGCTGCGATCGACTGCGAGCGCGAGGATGATGCCCTCGCTGAATTCGGTGTGTTCACCGAGCAGGTCGATACGGGCCGGCGTCTGCACAACGATTTCCGGAGTCTCCTCATACTCGGCCCGGTGCAGCGAAACGATGTCGTTCATTCACGGTGCCCCCTGAAACCCGTTTACCTCTTTCATATAATAGAGTAATTTCGAAAACAATTCAATAAAATTGCATCTTTATGTAAAAAAACCGGAGGCTGGCACGAGACCATGTCGTCCGGAGCCGACATCATGCATATTTTTTCGCCATACCGCGATCGATACGTTGAAGCTTTCGGTTTCCATGGTTACTATTCATGCCATGTCGAACCCCACCAGAATCCGCCTCCTCGTCCTCGCGGTACTCTCCGCCCTCCTTTCAACCCTCGCCCTGCCGAACGAGCTCGCCACCTACGGGAACCCGGTCCTGGGCTTCGTCTGCCTCGTCCCGCTTTTCGCGGCCTTGAGAGAATCGAGGTCGAACCGCTTTTCGGCCATCCTCGGCGCGGTTTTCGGCGGCGTCTCGCATTCGACGGCGAGCTACTGGCTCGCCTACTTCCACGACTACGCCTTCTGGACCCTCGGCACGACGACCCTGGCCTACATGCTCGTCTACGCGATCGTGGGCTGGTACCTCGGCTTTTTCCTCCGGCTCGGGCACGAGCGGGGATCCCTCGGCGGCGCCTATCGGCCCGTGGCGGTCGCGGCCGCCTGGACGGCCTGGGAGTTCCTCAAGTCCTACGGTTTCCTCGGCTACCCATGGGGTCTCATCGCCTACGCCGAAAGCCCGGTTCTCCCCCTGATCCAGATCGTCGACCGGTTCGGCGTCTACGGCGTGACCTTCCTCCTCGCCCTGGCGAACGCGGCCGTCTTCGAAACCCTCCCCTTCCTGGGTCGATGGAGGTTTCGGGCCCGGGAGGAAACCCCGAACCGGCCGACCACCCTCGCCCCCCGCTTCCGTGCATTCCCGGAGGCCCGGGTTCTTCCCGCTTCGGCCCTCGGCGCGATCTGGGGCTTTTTCGCCATCCTCGCCGCGGCGAGCCTCTGCTACGGATTCTCCGTTCTCGCGAAACCGGAGAAGGAGGCGAAATCGGTCCGCGCCGTCCTCGTGCAGCAGGACAGGGACTCATGGACGGTTGACAGCCCCGGCGAGGCGATCACGGCCATGAGAATTTCCCAGGACCTCGCCCGCAGGGGAATCGCGAAGCTCGCCTCCCCCCCTGACCTCGTCATCTGGAGCGAGACCACCCTGCTTCGCCCGTACACGAACCGGGACGGGGCTCCCGACTCCTATTTCTCCGTGAATCCCCCCGGCGATTCCCTCCGGTCTTTTCTCAGGGAAACGGGTGCCTCGTTGATCACGGGGGCCCCCGAGATCCTGAACTACGAGACCTGGGACGCCACCAACTCGGTCATCCTCGTCTCGCCGGAGGGCAGGCTCCTCGACAGCTACGCCAAGATCCACCTCGTGCCCTTCGCCGAGGTCATCCCCCTGTGGGAGTACGGCTGGTTCCGCGACTTCATGTCCAAGGCGGTCGGATTGGGCGGGGGCTGGATCCCGGGAACCCGCTACACGGTATTCAAGGCGCCGCTCAGGGCCGGGGGAGAATTCAGCTTCGGCGCCCCGATCTGTTTCGAGGACGCCTTTCCCGACGTCTGCCGGCGCTTCGTCCTCGAGGGGGCCGACGCCCTCGTCAACCTGACGAACGATTCCTGGTCCCAGACCGTCTCGGCCGAGACCCAGCACTTCGTTTCGGCCAGGTTCAGGGCGATCGAGAACCGGACGACACTCGTGAGGTCGACGAACGCGGGCCTTACCTGCGTCGTCGATCCCGAGGGCCGGATCCTGGGGAGCCTTCCCTTCTTCACGCCGGATTCGCTTCCGGTGTCCATTCCGGTCTACGGGAGGAAGGGGTTCACCGCCTACACGATTCTGGGCGACTGGCTCCCCTTCGCCTTCATCCTGATCCTTATCGGCGACATGATTCGCCTGAGGTTCACGAGCTCGAAGCCTCGGCGCCGGGCAGCTTGAAAAACGAGATGGTCTCGGCGAGCTGTTCGGCCTGACTCGAGAGTTCCTCGGCCATGGAGGCGAGCTCCTCGGAGGATGCGGCGTTCTGCTGGATCACCTGGTCGAGCTGGGTGATGGCCGAGGCTATCTGCCCCGTTCCCGCGCTCTGCTCCCGCGCCGAGGCCGAGATTTCCTGGACGAGGTCGGCCGTCTTTCTGATGTCGGGCACCATCTTTCCGAGCATCACGCCGGCCTTCTCGGCCACCGTGACGCTGCTCGCCGAGAGGGTCACGATCTCGCCGGCCGCGACCTGGCTACTTTCGGCGAGCTTCCGCACCTCGCTCGCGACGACCGCGAAGCCCTTGCCGGCCTCTCCCGCCCGCGCGGCCTCGATCGCCGCGTTCAGCGCCAGGAGGTTCGTCTGCCTCGCGATCTCTTCGATGATCCCGATCTTCGAGGCTATTTCCTTCATCGCCCCGGTGGTTTCCGCAACCGCCTTCCCTCCCTCCTCGGCGTCGAGGGAGGAATGCGAAGCGATCTTTTCGGTCGCGAGAGAGTTGTCGGCGTTCTGCTTGATGGTCGCGCTCAGCTCCTCGACCGAAGCCGAAACCTCCTCGGCCGATGCCGACTGCTCGGTCGCCCCCTGGGAGAGCTGCTGCGATGCCTGGGATACCTGGGCCGAGCCCGAAGAAACGTTATCCGCCGCGATGCCGATGCCCTGGGCGACGTCCCTCAGGCTCTCGATCATCGAATCGAAGGCCCGCGCGAGATCACCGATCTCGTCTCCCCTCTTCAGCGACACGGCGGAAACCGCCTTCGTGAGGTCTCCCTTCGCGATGGCCTCGGCGATCGAAACCGAACGGCCGATCGGCAGGCTGAGGGAACGGGCGAGCAGGATCCCGACGATGAGGGACGCGATCACGACGAGGAAGGTCGCAACCGCCATGATGAGGGTCGCCGAGGCGGCAAGGGCCCTGTTCTCGTCGGCAGTCTGCTTCGCCAGGGTCATCTTGGTCACCACGAGGGCGTCGATCATCTTTCTCATGTCCGAGCCGAGCTTGTCGGCGACATCCAGGTTGAACTGCTTCGCCTCCGCAGCCTTGCCGTCCTTCATCAGCTGGAGTATCCGGTCGAGATAGCCGTAGTAGGTTTTCTCCGCGTCCGAAAACTCGGCGAATTGTTTCCTCCCTGCCTCAATCAGGAGATCCTTTTCGTATTTCGCCGACGAATCGGCGAGCTCCTGGCGTAGCTGGGTCACCGTCTGGACCGCCGTCTCTCGTGCCTTCGGATCGGTCTGGTCGATCACGTTCCTGATCTGTATCCTGATCCGGAGATAGGCCGTCGTCATTTCCTGGAGGTAGGACATCGGGACGGTCATCTTGTCGTACATCCGTCCGTACGAATCGTTCAGCCTCCCGATGGTCAGGATGCCGAAAAAGCCCAGAGCGCCGCCCACGAGGGCGACGAACACGAATCCCGTCGTCAGCTTTCCCCCAATCTTCATCATGCCTCCCAAACCGATAGCTTAGCGATTGCGATGTAGGACTGAGGAGTAAACCAGCCTTAATCATCAGGCATGGAAAACAGGGAGTCAAGTGTAAAGCCGTGTTACGCCGGGAAGGTTACGGGCACGATACCGGGACCCGCGGACCGCAGCTCACGCCTTCTCCGCCCGCGGATTGTTGGGAAGCGTGAAGGACACCGTGAAGCCAGTACGCGGCCGCGCCGATTCATTCCGTCCGATGTTTTCGGCGCGTATCGTTCCGCCGTGAACCTCGACGATTCCCTTGCAGATCGCGAGGCCCAGTCCCGTGCCGCCCGGTTTCGCGTCCTTGCCCCGATAGAATTTCTCAAACAGGTGGGGCAGGTCGCCAGGGGGAACCCCGGGGCCGTCATCAGAGACCTCGAATTGGGTCGTCAGGTCCGTCTGGGCAATCCTCACGACGATCCGCGATTTTTCGCCCGAATACCTGAACGCGTTTTCGAGGAGGTTCGTCAAAACCTGCACGATAAGCCTCTCGTCGCAACGAAGCGGCCTGGCGCTTCCGTCGTTCACGATCTCGACCGAGTGTCCGTCCTGATCTTTATTCAAGAGCTGAAGCGCCGTGGACGCAAGGTCCCCTGGATCGGTCTCGGAACGATGAAGGTTGATTCTTCCCGCCTCGAGCCTGTTCATCGAAAGAAGATTGTCAACGATGCGCGTGAGCCGCTCCGTGCCGGAAACGATCTCGCCGATAAGCTCGGACCTCGTTTGGGGATCGATGGCAAGCGTCGCATCCGAAAGGGCCGATGCGCTTCCCTGGATGATCGTAAGCGGGGTTTTGAGCTCGTGGGAAACCGAGTTGAGCAGCAGCTTTCCGAGCCGGTCCGATTCCGCAAGGAGTTCGCTCGCTTTCGCTGCCTCCGCGAACATCTCACGCTCAATGGCGAGCGAAACGGTCCTGAGTATGATTGCGAGGAACCGCTCATGGTCGTTAGCCCATGTCTGCTCATGAGGCGACTTGAAGCCGACGACGCCGATCGTGCTGGTTGGCGTGCCGAGCGGGGCGAAGTACCAGTCGCCCAAAGGCAGGGTGTCGGTGTGCCGCCCCGTGTGCTTTCCCGTGAGGAAGCAGCGTCTGGCGGCGTTCATCTCCTTTTCGTTTACGACGATCTCGGGCGCGTTCGCGGCGACTGCGGACAGATCCCGCCTTTCGTCCCCCATCAAAAAAACGACCTCCGCGTCGAATGCGTCGTGCAGGAAGCGCGCGCTTTTCGCGATCGTCTCTTTTTGGCCCGGCGTTCCGGCGAGATCCGAGGCGAGGGCGCTCAGGAGTTCGAGCCGCCTTTCCCGGACCGCGAGGAGCCGCTCGTTCGCCTTGAGTTTGCTCGTCATCCATCCGGAGGTTACGGCGAGGAGGATGTAGAGGAAGAGCATCAACGCGTCTTCTACCTTCTGTATATACAGGGTGTGGTAGGGCGGAATGAATATGAAATCCCAGAGCAGCGCCGAGAGGAGGGCCGCGATGAGAACCGGTCCGCGATTGATACCGAGGGCCAGTACGCTGATGAGCGCAAGGTACAGAATCGACGCCCCCCAGTAGCCGGTGTATGGCGTTATGATGGCGTTGAGCCCGGTCGTGAGGGCGACGCCGGCGACGGCGATGAGGTACTGCCACGGCGATGACGTGCTGATCTTCGTTCCGATGCGCCTGCGCATGATCTCGTGGACCGACCGTTCCTGGACGGCGAACACCGCGATCTCGCCCGATTCGGCGATTATGCGCTCCGTGATGGATTTGCGGGCGAAGGGATTGTTCTTGGGCGACGCACCGCTTTTCCCGACCACGATGATCGAGGCCCCCGTTTGTTTCGCATAGTCGAGTACGGTGCGTACGATTTCATTGCCCGGAATAGTCGAAACCGCCGCTCCGAGGCTTTTCGCGAAGCTGAGGTTTTCCGAAAGCCGCTTCTTTTCGTCCTCGGAGAGTTCGGCGCCTGAGTCGATCGTGACACATTCCCAGCTGGCCTTGAGGGCGTACACGAGCTTCCTCGTCCAGCGGATCAGGTTTTCGCTGTTCGGGCTTTGGCTTACCGCGACGAGTATCCGCTGGGCCCCTGCGAATTTCCTGGTGTGGTCGCCGCGCATGATGTCGAGCAGCTGGTTGCTCGCGAGCTGGGCCGCATGGTGCAGCGCGAGCTCGCGCAGCACGCCAAGGTTCTCCCGCGTAAAGAAATTATTCATCGCCTCACGCGAGATATCGCCCGAGTAGATTTTGCCTTCTGATAGACGCTCGATCAGTTCTTCAGGGGGAATATCGATCAGCTGGATTTCGTCTGCCCTGTCGAAGACCTCGTCGGGAACCCGTTCGCGTATCGGCACGAGGGTCGAAAGCTCGACGGAATCGGCGATGCTTTCGAGGTGCTGGATGTTCATCGTGGTGTAGACCGGAATGCCCGCATCGAGTATGTCAAGAATATCCTGATACCGTTTGGGATGGTTCATTCCGGTTGCGTTGGAATGCGCAAGCTCGTCGACGAGGACGATCGCCGGTTTGCGCCGGATCACGGCCTCGGCGTCGAGTTCTTCCAGATGCGCGCCGTGGTAATCGATGATCTTCGGCGGAACGCGCTCCATGCCCACACCGAGGGACTCGGTTTCGGTTCGGCCGTGGGGCTCGAGCCATCCGATGACGACGTCCTCCCCTCGCTCGATGAGGAGCTGCGCCTCGCGAAGCATCGCGTAGGTCTTGCCGACGCCGGCCGCCATGCCGAAGAATATCTTGAAGCGGGTCCGCGTTATCGCTTCCTTTTGTATGCGTGCCAGCAACTCATCCGGTTCAAGTTCGTCATCCATCGCAACCCCCGCTACTGTGCTTGCTTGAAAATGGCCCCACTCTCAAGCGCCGCATTCAACGCGACCACATTCACCCGTGCCGATGTAGAGGACGACTGCTCCTGATCGGCGTGACCCGCGGTTTTCCGTACCGCTTTGTCAAGGGCGAGGGCCTGAGCCGCGTCATATCCCCGCGCGGCCGCGACGCTTTTCACCTGTGCAAGCGCAGCGCTAAGTGAGATTTCCGGGTCGAGTCCGCTTGCCGACGCGTACAGCATCTCATCGGGAGCCTTGCCCCCGAAGCTCTTTTCCCATTCGTTTCGGCGGTCTTCCACGGCCTTCGTAAGCGCGCCGTTCGTTGGGGCCATGTTCGAGCCCCCGGCCCCCAGAACCTGGTAGTTCGTCGCCGAAGGACGAGCCCTGAAAAACCGGGAATCGTGAAAGTCCTGGGAGAGCAGGTACGAGCCGCGTACCTGACCGTTGATCACAATGAGACTGCCCGCCGCCTTCCGGGGAAAGAGGACTGTTCCGATCCCGGTCACGAGGAGGGGATAGGCGACGCCGGTCAGGATCGTCATGACGACCAGGAAAACTGCTGAAAGCCCTATCATTCGCATTTGTTTCATATCCTGTCTCCTTGAAACTTCGCCAACTAGCGTTGGCTCGTTGGGAAGTACCTTGAAACTTCGCCAACTAGCGTTGGCTCGTTGGAAAGTTCCCTACTAAACGAGGCCCATCGCCCTGATCGCCAGGTCGATGAGCTTGATGCCGATGAACGGAGCGATGATGCCGCCGAGCCCGTAGAT
>DBTK01000125.1:25320-25467 GCA_002307015.1 Spirochaetaceae bacterium UBA1318 | reverse complement strand
GGTCGATGAGCTTGATGCCGATGAATGGCGCGATAATGCCGCCCAACCCGTACACGAGAAGGTTCCGCCGCAACAGCGCCGCGGCTCCGCCTTTCGGCGAATACCGTACGCCCCGGAGGGCGAGCGGTATCAGCGCGATGATGATGA
>DBTK01000125.1:24913-25058 GCA_002307015.1 Spirochaetaceae bacterium UBA1318 | reverse complement strand
TGATGAGCGCGTTGAAAATGACGGCCGAGAGGATGGCGCTTTGGCTCGTGGCGAGGCCCATGATGTTGAGAGCCTGGAGCGGTCCAGGTCCTCCCTTCGTCGCGTAGAAGCCCATGAACACCGCCGGAAGGATGGCGAAGTACTT
>DBTK01000125.1:24434-24650 GCA_002307015.1 Spirochaetaceae bacterium UBA1318 | reverse complement strand
GCGAAGTACTTGGCGACGTCGTTCGCGATGGAGAAGGTCGTGAGCGACCCCCGGGTGATGAGGAGCTGCTTGCCGACCTCGATGACGTCGATCACCTTGGTCGGATCGTTGTCGAAATCGACCATGTTTCCCGCCTCCCGGGCCGTCTGGGTGCCGGAGCTCATGGCGACCCCGACGTCGGCCTGAGCCAAGGCGGGGGCGTCGTTCGTGCCGTCG
>DBTK01000125.1:0-24181 GCA_002307015.1 Spirochaetaceae bacterium UBA1318 | reverse complement strand
GCGTCGTTCGTGCCGTCGCCGATCATGCCGACGAGGTGGCCTTCACGCTGTTCGCTCCGAATGGCTTCGAGCTTCGACTCCGGTTTAGCCTCCGCTATGAAATCGTCGACCCCGGCCTCGGCCGCGATCGAGCCGGCCGTAAGCGGGTTATCCCCCGTGATCATGACCGTCTTGACCCCCATGGCCCTGAGGTTCGCGAACCTCTCCGCTATCCCCGTTTTGACGACATCCTTGAGATGGATGGCGCCGAGCACGCGGGTGCCCCGGCACACCGCAAGCGGGGTGCCACCCGACCGGGCGATGCGCTCGCACTCGATTCTGGTCTCTTCGGGGAAAAGGCCGCCCGATTCCTCGACGAGGCGCTGAACGGCCTCCATCGCCCCTTTCCGGAGCGAGCGCGTCGGATCCACGAGGCCGGCTGAGTCGCGCAGATCGAGTCCGCTCATCCTGGTCGTCGCCGAGAAGGAAACGAAGTCCCCCCGGTCCTTCGGCTCGGAAACCTGGTACTTCTGCCGAATGAAGCTGACGATCGACTTCCCCTCGGGCGTGTCGTCGGCGACGGAGGCCGCGAGGACGGCCTCCGCCAGCTCCTTGATGTCGACACCGGGCGCCGGGATGATGGCGCTCGCCATACGATTGCCGTAGGTTATGGTGCCTGTCTTGTCGAGGAGGAGAACGTCGATGTCTCCGGCCGATTCGACGGCCCTTCCCGAAAGGGCGATCACGTTTTTACCCATGAGCCTGGCGACCCCCGATATGCCGATCGCCGAGAGGAGCCCGCCGATCGTCGTCGGGATGAGACAGACGAGGAGGGCCGTCAGCGCAAGAACCGAAAGACTTTTACCGGTCGCCGGTCCGCCGATCATCGCGGCGAAGGGATAGAGGGTCGTAACCGCCAGGAGGAAAATGATGGTGAGGCTCGCGAGGAGGATGACGAGGGCGATTTCCCCCGGCGTTTTCTGCCTGGTCGCGTTTTCCACCATGGCGATCATCTTGTCGATGAAGCTCTCACCGGGATCGCTGGTAATCCTGACGACGATGCGGTCGGAAATGACCCTCGTGCCGCCGGTCACGCCGCTCCGGTCTCCGCCCGACTCCCGGATCACGGGGGCCGATTCTCCCGTTATGGCGGACTCGTCCACGCTGGCGATTCCCTCGATCACCTCGCCGTCACCGGGGATGATCGAGCCCGTTTCGCAGATCACGACGTCGCCCGAGCGGAGGTCGGCCGACCTCACTTCGCTCAGGTTCCCGTTTTTGTCGCGCCTCGTCGCCAGTACGGTCTTGCGCATTTTCCGTAAGGAATCCGCCTTCGCCTTTCCCTGAACCTCGGCGACGCTTTCGGCGAAGTTCGCGAAAACGATGGTGAAGAAAAGCCAGAGAATCACCTGGATGGTGTACCACGATGGCGGACTTCCGCGAGTCCACTCGACAACCGATATCAAGGCGCAGATCATCGTCCCGAGATACACGACGAACATGACCGGGTTTTTAATCTCGACCCGCGGATCGAGTTTCGCGAAGGCCGAAACGAGGGCCTCCCCGAGCATATCCTTCGAAAATCCAACCTTGTTCTTTTTCACCATATCAAACTCCATCAGTTACAGCGAAATGCCAAGCGCGAGCAGAAAGTGCTCGAGGATGGGGCCGAGGGTGAGGGCCGGAAAGTGGGTCAGTCCCCCGACTATGATGACGATCGTAAAGAGCAACACGCCGAAGAGCATCGTGTCGGTTCGGAAGGTGGCCACGCTTTCGGGGCTTTTCGCCTTGACCGAAAGGCTCTGCGCGATCCCGATCATCGGAAATACGACACCAAAACGTCCGATGAGCATGCCGAGCCCCAGCATCAGGTTGTAGAACGGGTTGTTCACGCCGAGCCCAGCGAACGCGCTTCCGTTATTACCCGCCGCCGAGCTGAACGCGTAGAGTATCTGCGAAAGTCCGTGAGGCCCCGGATTCGACACCCCGGCAAGTCCCGCTTTCGTGGCCGCCGCGATGGCCGCGAGGGAGAGAATGGCCAGGTTCGGCGCGATCATGGCAATCATCGAAAGCTTGACTTCCTGTGCCTCGATTTTCTTCCCCAGGTACTCGGGTCCCCGCCCCACCATAAGCCCCGCTATGAACACGGTGATGATGACGAAGGCAAGCATCCCGTAGAGACCGGACCCGACCCCGCCGAAGATCACCTCGCCGAGCATTATATTGAACATGGCGACAAGCCCGGCGAGAGGCGAAAGGGAATCGTGCATCGCGTTCACCGCCCCGCACGAGGTTACCGTCGTGGACTCCGCCCAGATGGTAGAAGCCCCGATTCCGAACCGAAGCTCCTTCCCCTCGAGCGTGCCCCAGTGATACTCGGAGGCGAGGGCTCCCCAACTTCCTAGCACGTAGAAGGTGAGCATCACGAGAAAAATCACGAGTCCCTGTTTCGGCTTCTTTATCATCCTGCCGAACAGGAAGGGAAATCCCGCCGGTATAAGCAGCATCGAAACGACCTCGATGAAGTTCGAAAACGGAGTGGGGTTCTCGAACGGATGGGCCGCGTTTGCTCCGAAGAAGCCTCCCCCGTTTGTACCGAGATTCTTGATCGCGATCTGGCTCGCCACGGGGCCCATGGGCACGGCGTCTTTCGCACCGCCAAGCGAGATGAACGGGACGTATTGGCTCAAGTTTTGGATCACGCCCTGGCTCACGAGAACGACAGCGACGACGATCGATATCGGCAGCAAGATGAAGAGCACCCCCCTCGTCATGTCAACCCAGAAGTTACCGATCCCGACGATGGATAAAGCCGAACCGTTTCCATCGTTACCCAACGCCTTCGGCGTTTGGCTGCCATCGGCGGCTATTTCCGCTCGCGTTTGGCGGTCATCGGTGGAATCGTGGGCTATCTCGTTCTGGTGCCTTCCCACCCGTGCCTTTCCCTTCGCGGCAAACCCACGGATGAGGGCAACGGCAACCGCCATGCCGAACGCCGCACTCAGAAAGTTTTGCACGGCGAGCCCCGCGGCCTGCGCGAAGTATCCGAGCGAAGCCTCCCCTGAGTAGGCCTGCCAGTTCGTGTTCGTTACGAAGCTGATTGCGGTGTTGAGCGCGAGATCCCATGACAGCCCGGCAAATCCTTGCTGGTTCAAGGGAAGATATTTCTGCCCGATCAGTATCAGAAAAAGCAGCGCTATAGATACGACCGTAAAAGCAAGGGCAGCCTTCGCGTACTCCCTGCCGGCCATCGAGTGTCCTGTATTGATACCAAGTATCCTGTATAGAGGCCGTTCGATTTTTCCGAACGCTCGAATTTTCCCCTCGTAGACCGCTGCCATGTATTTTCCGAGAAAGGGCGCGAAGATACAGACGACGATGATCGGCCCACCAATCTGCACAAAGTCTCCGATATTCATACGATCCCCCTAGAACCGTTCAGGCTTGATGAGTACATAGCCCAAATAGAGCATTGTCAAAATAGCAAGGATGAGAGCGATGATGTAGCTTGCGTCCATGGTAGCCTCCAGGCAAAACAATACAGCCACGGAGGTCTTCGAGGGAATTAAAAGGGCGTTAAGGAAACAGGCTGGACGTTAAGACGGCGTTAAGAAGAGGTGCCTCTTCAAAGAAACCGTGGAGGTCACCGAAACTGACTAGCCGTTTTCATGGGAATCGTTTTCCACTATGCCGAGCTTTTTCTCGATCAGATTAATCGACTCCAGAATAATTAATGACTCATCCGTTGTTTTCATATCTGAGACAATATCAAGATTTTTGAGTAATCCCCGCATCTTGTCGGATAAATAGGATAGGGTAGTGGAAATATAAACCGGAAAATACCAAAGATATGCGAATGCCAGCAAAACACTGAGCGTTCCTATTACGACCATGATGTGAACGATATTCGCTGAGTCTTTGATAGTCAGTTGGCTTTTTCGCGAAACGGCCTGCATATTTACTTCGTCTATGTTGTTTATTGAATGTCTCATTTTTTCATACACCGGAGTGAGTTCAGCGAACAAGCGGTCTTTTGTACCGCCTGTTTTTACTATTTCATTATAGACACCCAAGAATACGGTATAATCCGTTTTGAGCGTTTCGACATACTCTTTTTCGTTTACTTCGGTAATATTGCTGTTTTCAGCCTTCAGATCCTTTTCAAATTCGGCCTTCCCAGATTCGAACTTCCTTTGATTTTCCTCTCGCGACTCGTTCCTTAAAATTCCAATCGCGGCGATATTCATATCGTCCAATGCGTAAAACATTTTTTCAGCGTAGGTTATGGAATCGTAATTATCTTTGAGGATGTTTCCGGATTCAACGGACAGCCTCTGTATATGGTAAGAAGAAAAAGTAACCAATGCGAAAATAATGGCGAAGAGAAAGCCCAAGCCCCATGAAAGCTTTGTTTTCAACACCATAAACGCCCCCTTGCAAGGACCTGCACAATCGATTCACGGTGCGCGACGGAGCGAAAAAACTCGCTATAATCATCAGACGCGGGAGGCACTGAGTCAAGTCCCACAAGTCCTTCCGCCCGAGACAAATTCCCTTGACGATCGGCGACGAGAGGATTATTCTATTGTTATGGAACTATCAAACATAGCTCGCTACTTCAAGGCGCTCTCAAATGAACAGAGGCTCAAGGTCTACCTCATGGTGCTCGAGGCCGAGCGAAGCGAGGACGAATGCTGCCAGGGTGTCCTCAAGGCCTTCAGCCGCGCCTGTGAGATGCTGAACATATCGAGGTCGACCGTTTCCCACCATATCAAGGAGCTCGAGGACTCGGGTCTTCTCGACTGCGAACGCCAGGGCCAATCGGTCTGCTGCCAGATCAACGAGGCTGCACTGGTCGAGTTGAGGACTTTTCTCGCCGAACCCGGTGCCGCGAACGGCGCGTGACGGAAGGCCTCGCAGCCGAAACCGGAACCTCGGACCGCCGAAAGACAGGCTCGGCGAGCCTCAAGGTCCTCTTTCAGTTTTGATTTAATTGTTCGACTATTGTGATACTGCAGAACAAACAAAGGAACGATAATGGTGAATTTACAGAGAAAAACGGATAGCGGCACGGCCGGAGCCATCCTGCGGGACAGGGCACCCGAACTCCTCTTTTCGGGGCTCTGGGGCTTCGAACGCGAGGCCCTGAGGGTGGACGGAAACGGACAATTGGCTGCGACGGATCATCCCTTTCCGCCCGAACTCGATCGGATAACCGTGGATTTCGCCGAAAACCAGATCGAGCTCATCACGAAACCGAAGCCAGGTATCGAAGCGGCCCTGGCCGAGCTTGAAAGCCTCCATCGAGAGGCCTACGCCGGATTGAAGGGCGAGCTCCTCTGGCCCCTCAGCGTGCCGGGACGTTGGGACGAACCAGGCCTCCTCCGTCCGGCGAGCTTCGGCGGAAGAGAGGACAGGGAAAGGGCGAGGCATTATCGGGCCCATCTCCTCGAGCGATACGGCAGCGCCCGTCAGGCGATCTCGGGTCTCCACTACAACTTTTCCCTCTCCGCCGAATTCTGGAGCTGCCTCAGGCAAGCCGAGGGATCGAGAGAGGAGCCGAGCGACTTTGCGAATCGAAGGTACCTCGATCTAGCCCGCAACATGATCCGCTACCTATCCCTGCCGACCTTCCTCTTTTCGGCGAGTCCCGTCATCGATCCGCTCTTCGCGCGGGAGCTGGCGCTTTCGGCCTCCCCTTCGGCGCGTGCCGTCGGCAGGGCCTGTGCGGGACGCCAGGCGAGCCTCCGCCTCGGCTCCCTGGGCTACCGCCTTCCCCCGGAAACGGCGAGGAAAATCGATCTCCGCTTCCGATCCCTTTCCGAATACATCGAAAAGATCGAGGACGCCATCCAACCTTCGGGGGGAGGCCTCCTCGACTCGGAAGGTGAGTTCTACGCCCCCCTTCGCCTCAAGGCGGCTTTTCCCGGTGAGAAGGCGAGCCTCGCGGCCCTGAGGGCGAGGGGCGTCGAGTACATCGAACTCAGGTTCCTCGACCTCGATCCCTTCGCCGCTCCCGGCATCGGGATCGATGCAGCGCGGTTCATCCACCTCCTCGCCCTGGCCTGCCTCCTGCTTCCCAGCCCCGCCTTGAGAAGCGCGGTCACCGAGGACGACAGGCTTTCGACCCTCGCGAGTTCCTGTTCCCACGATTCCGCCGGCCTGCCCCGGGAGGCGAGGATGCGGCGCCTGATAGCCCGGCAGGCCGCTCCCGTAATCGGAAAGATGGAGGAACTCGCCGCCGTCCTTCCCTCGGGATACGGGGAGGCGGTCGAGAACGCGAAGGCCATGCTGTCCGGCTCGAAATTGCGATCGATCGACCGATTCGCCAGGCTGACCACGGAAAAAGGAAGCGGGCTCGCCGCAGGCATCGCCCTCGCGCGCGAACATGAAAGGATTTTTCTGAACGGCGGAAGCACGCCGAAAACGGGAGGAATCGATGAGTGAATTCTCGACGCCGGGCTACGAGGACATGGAGCTCTCGACCCAGATCCTGATCGCGGAAGCGCTCTCTCGGGGAGCGCGGGTCGAGGTGCTGGACCGAGGCGACAACTTCATCTTGATCGAAAAGGGATCGAGACGCGAGTTCGTCAAACAGGCCACCCGTACGAGCGCCGACAACTACGCCTCGATCCTCGTCATGGAAAACAAGGAGGTCGCGAAACGGGTGCTCGCGGCCGCCGGTATCCGAGTGCCGACGGGCTTTCTCGTCTCGACGCGGGAAGCGGCGCTGAGAACGGCGAGGAGGTTCGCGGGAAAGCCCCTCGTGGTGAAGCCTCGCTCGACGAACTTCGGCGACGGGGTCGCGATCCTGGGTCCCGACCGGAACCCCGGGGAAACGGCGGCGGCGGTCGATACGGCCCTCGCCCTCGATTCAGCCATCATCCTCGAAGACTTCGTTCCGGGCAGGGAATTCCGTTTCCTCGTCATCGGGGGAAAGACGAGGGCCGTCCTCCACCGGGTCCCCGCGAACGTCCTGGGCGACGGGGTATCGACGATCCGCCAGCTCGTCGAGAAAAAAAACGCCCACCCCTACCGAGGGGAGGGCTACCGGTATCCCCTCGAAAAAATCCGGCTCGGCGAGGCTGAAATCGCCTGCCTCGAGGAGGAGGGGCTCACCCCGGACTCGAGGGCCGAGCGAGGCGGGAAGGTCCTCCTGAGAAAGAACTCGAACATCTCCACCGGCGGGGACTCCATCGACTATAGCGACGCGATGCCCGAGATCTACAAGCACATCGCCGAGAGGGCGGCAGAGGCCTGCGGCGCGAGGATTTCCGGCATCGACATGATCATCCCCGACATCGGGGACGATTCGGAGGAAGCGGCCTATTCGGTGATCGAACTCAACTACAATCCGGCTCTCCACATACACGATTTTCCCGCCGAGGGCGAAAATCGACGGGTCGAACGGCATGTGCTCGATCTCCTGGGCATCGGCGAACGGGAAAAAGGAGAAATACGATGAGCGACATGACGAATTGCTGCCCCATGCGGAACGGGCTTCTCGATGAAGACAGGATTCGCGAAGACGTCCACGGGGAAGCGCACCGGCCTAGCCCCCTTCCCTGGGCCATCGCCCAGCTGGGCTATATCGGGGGCGATTTCCGTGCGATGCTCGATCGAGACCCCGCACTCGGAAATGGGGCGACGGCCTTTCTCGAAGCCCTGAGCTATGCGGGATTCTGGGCCATCCTCGCCTACCGCGTCGCCCATCTCCTGCGGGCGGTCGGGTTTCCGATACTTCCCCGCTTCATCCAGGCCCTCGCCCGCTTTCTCACCGGGGTCGACATCCACCCCGGCGCCAGAATCGAACGCGGCCTTTTCATCGACCACGGGATGGGAACGGTGATCGGCGAAACCGTCGAGATCGGGAGGGACGTGACGATCTTCCACCAGGTGACCCTCGGGGGAAGGGGTAACCTCGCCGGGGGCAAGCGCCACCCGACCCTGGAGGACGGCGTGATCGTCGGGGCGGGAGCCAAAGTCCTCGGCCCGATCCGCATTGGAGCTGAGGCCAGGATCGGAGCCAACGCCGTCGTCCTTGAGGACGTGCCGGCAGGCGCCACCGCGGTGGGCATCCCAGCGCGGATCATTCGTGCCGGGTTGCGAGACCGTTACCTAGTTCCTCGAAGCTTGTTGGCGCCCGGCCGCTAGTCGCAGCGGTAGCAGAGCACCGGCTTCCGCGCTGCTTGTTGGCGCCGCCGCACATCCCTGTTCGGCGGCGGGTCGCCTAGTTCCTCGAAGCTTGTTGGCGCCCGGCCGCTAGTCGCAGTGGTAGCAGAGCACCGGCTTCCGCGCCGCGGCGACCTCGTCGAGCCTTCCGACGGGGGTGTCGTGGGGGGCGTCGTGCAGGAGCTGGGGATCGCTCTTCGCCTCGTCGGCTATCCGGATCAGGGCGGCGGCGAAGGCGTCGAGGGTTTCCTTGCTCTCGCTCTCGGTCGGCTCTATCATCAGGGCCTCGTGGACGATGAGGGGGAAGTAGATCGTCGGCGGATGGAAGCCGAGGTCGATGAGGCGCTTGGCCACGTCGACGGTCCTGACCCCGGCGGCGACATCCCCCTCGGCGACGAACTCGTGCATGCAGGGCCTGTCGTAGGGTTCGTGGTAGGTGTCCCGCAAGAGGACGCGGAGGTAGTTGGCGTTGATCACGGCGTTCTCGGAAACCCGCCTCAGCCCGACCGCGCCGAGCTGGCGCATGTAGGCGTAGGCGCGCACGAGAATGCCGAAGTTGCCGTAGAAGGATTTGACCCTGCCGATCGAATTCTCCGGGATCTCGAAACCGTAGTCACCCGAGGTTTCGCGGCTTCCCCTTCCTGAGCCCCGGTTCACGCCTTTCCGCGCGGCGATCGGGCCGGGTAGGAAGGAGGCGAGGCGGGATGAGGCGCCGACGGCTCCGGCCCCGGGACCGCCGCCCCCGTGGGGGGTCGAGAAGGTCTTGTGGAGGTTGAAGTGCATCACGTCGATGCCGGCGTCTGCCGGCCTGAAGGCGCCGACGAGGGCGTTCATGTTGGCGCCGTCGCCGTAGACGAGACCGCCTGAGTCGTGGACGATCTTCACCACCTCGAGGATGTTCCGCTCGAAAAGGCCAAGGGTCGAGGGGTTCGTGATCATGAGACCGGCGACCGTGTCGTCGCAAGCCGCCTTGAGCGCCGCGAGGTCGACCCCGCCGTCGGCCGAGCTCGGTATGGTAACCGCCTCGAACCCGGCCATGGCCACCGAGGCGGGGTTCGTCCCGTGGGCCGAGTCCGGGATCAGCATTCGCTTCCGTTTGGCGTCCTTCCGCGATTCGTGCCAGGCCCTGATCATGTAGACCCCGGTGAGCTCTCCGTGGGCTCCCGCCGCAGGCTGGAGGGAAACGGCGTCGAAACCGGAAACCGCCTTCAGCATCTCCTGGAGCCCGAACATGAGCTCGATCGATCCCTGGGCGAGATCCTCAGGGATCAGCGGGTGGCAGTCGGTGAACCCGGCGAGGTTCGCGGCGTCTTCGTTCACCTTCGGGTTGTACTTCATCGTGCAGGAACCGAGGGGATAGAAGTTGGTGTCGATGGAGTAGTTCAGTCGGGAAAGCCTCGTGAAGTGCCTGACGGCCTCGAGCTCCGTGATCTCGGGAAGGCGGAGGGCCGTCCTCAAGAGCCCCTCCGGGACCGGTGTTTCGGGAACGTCTAATTCGGGAAGGCTCGCGCCGAGTCTGCCGGGCGCTCCCATCTCGGAAAGCAGGGGTTCAGTCGACATAGCCATTTCCGGCCTCCTTCAGCGCCGCGGCGAGCCAGTCGATGCGCGGTTTCGAGTCAAGTTCGGTGACGCAGACGATGAGGTCGTTCGGCCTTTCCGGGTCGCATCGCGAGACCGGGTAACCCGGCACGATCTCCTCGTCGAAAAGGGCGCTCGAAATCTCCTCGGCCGAGATTGGGCAGCGGACGGTGAATTCCTTGAAGAACTCGCCCCGGTTCAGGATCTCGTAGCCCGGGATCCTCCCGATCTCGCGGGCGGCGTAGTGGGCCCGGTTCCAGCAGAGCGAGGCGACCGAAGAGAGGCCTCCCTTCCCCATCAGGGCGAGGTAGATGCAGGCCCGGAGCATCGCGAGGCCCTGGTTCGAGCAGATGTTCGACACGGCCTTCTCCCGGCGGATGTGCTGCTCGCGGGCGACGAGGGTCAGGGCGAAGCCCCTCCTTCCCTGGGCGTCGCGGGCCTCGCCGACGATGCGGCCCGGCATGCGGCGAACGAGGGCTCCTTTGGTTCCCATGATCCCGAGGTAGGGCCCGCCGAAATTCACCGGGTTGCCGAGGGACTGTCCCTCGGCGGTCACGATGTCGGCCCCGAAGGAGCCCGGGGCCTTCATGATCCCGAGCATGATCGGATCCGCATGGACGATGAAGAGGGCCCCCTTCCCGTGGAGGGTTTCGGCGAGGGAGTCCGAGGGCTGCCAAAGGTCGCCGAAGAAATCCGGCCACTGGAGGACGAAGCAGGCCGTCGCCTCGGTCGCGTAGCCGGCAGCCTCGAGGGGATTGCCCGTCCACTCGAGCACCCTCGCCTTCGTCGGCGCGAGGTAGGTATCGATCGTCGCACGGTATTCGGGATTGAGCGAGACGGGAAGCATCACCTCGAGCCGATTCTCGTCGCCCGAGCGGAGGGCCATGAGGATGGCCTCGGCGAGGGCCGTCGCCCCGTCGTAATGGGAGGCGTTGACGGCGTCCATGCCGGTGAGCTCGGCGACCATGCTCTGGTATTCGTATATCGCCTGGAGGGTCCCCTGGCTCGCCTCGGGCTGGTAGGGGGTGTAGGCCGTCGAGAACTCCCCCCGACTCGCCAGGGCAGAGACCGCCGCGGGAATGAAGTGGTTGTAGGCGCCGGCGCCGAGGAACCAGGCGTAGTCCCCCGATCCGGCGTTCTTTCCGGCGAGCCGCTTCATCTCCGCCATGAGCTCGGGCTCGGAAAGCGGGGCGGGAAATTCGATCCGCGGGAAGCGGAACTCCGGGGGGATGTCGGCGAACAGGGCCTCGGTGGAGGCGACGCCGATCCGTTCGAGCATCTCCGTTCGATCGGCATCGGTATTGGCGATATACGGCACGGTTACTCCTTTTCGGAAACTTTCATGTACTCGAGGGGGGAAAGGAGGGTGTCCCACTCCTTGGGATCGTCGGCGGTGAACCGGATGAACCAGCCGGCCCCGTAGCAATCCTTGTTCACGATATCCGTATGGTCGGCGAGGTCCGTGTTCGAGGAAACGATCGTGCCCGACATGGGCATGTAGAGGTCGCTGGCAGCCTTCACCGACTCGATGACGCCGAATGCCGAACCCTTTTTGTAGTGCTTTCCCGGAGCGGGCAAATCCACATAGACGATGTCGCCCAGGGCTTTCTGGGCGTGGTCCGAGATGCCGCAAACAAAGGCGTCACCGTCCTTTCGTGTCCACTCGTGGGATTTCAGGTACTTCGCGTTCTGATCGATTTTCATGGTCGGCTCCTTTTCAATGGAAACTTTGGGATTACATCGGTTATCGAATGAACGGCCCCGTCAACGACGATAGGTCGGAAGATAAAGCGGACGTTTCACCGTCGATCCCGGCTTCGGGACTCCCCGGATCGAGACGGCGACCGCGGTTCCGGGTTTCGCCATGGCGGCGTCGACATAGGCGTTGCAGGCGTACTTGTGGACCGTGGGACAGAACATGCCGCACACGGCCTCCCCGATCCGATTTCCCGCCCCGTCCTGGACCTCGTAGCCCTCGCGGGGAACCCCGCCGGTGACCTCGATCGTCGCGAGCTTTCTCGCGCTCCCCGCCTGGACGATCCGCTCGAGGGCCGCCTTGCCGACGAAATCCTTGGAGAAATCGCAGGCCCACTTGAAGCCGGCCTCGATCGGATTGATCGCGGGGGTGATCTCGTGCCCGTGGAGGGGCATGCCCGCCTCGAATCTCAGGCTGTCGCGTGCGGCGAGTCCTATCGGCGCGGTCTCGATGCCGAGCCTCGATCCTTCGGCGAGGAGGAAATCCCAGAGCTCGACGGCCTTGTCGGCCGGGAAGAAGACCTCGACGCCGTCCTCGCCGGTATAGCCGGTGCGTCCGATTCGGCACGGAACGCCGGCGATGGCCGCCGTTCCCGCCGTGAACCGGACGAGTCCCCCGGCCGCCCCGCCCGAGACCGCATCGACGAGGGAAATGGCCTTCGGCCCCTGGACGGCTATCATGTAGGTCGCATCGGAAACGTCCTCGAGGTCGACCCCGGGAACCATGTGGGACGCGAACCAGGCGGCGTCGGCGTCGCGGTTTCCCGCGTTCACGACGACGAACCACTCCCCCGGAAAACGGTAGATGAAGAGGTCGTCGATGACGCCGCCGGCATCGTTGAGCAGGAGGGCGTATTTCGCGTCACCATTTTTCATGGAGAGGATGTCGCTCGAGACGAGACCGGAAAGCCATTCGTCGGCACCCGAACCGCGGACCGAAACCTGACCCATGTGGTCGATGTCGAAAAGCCCGACGGAACGTCGGGTGATGTGGTGCTCCTCGATGGCCCCCGTCGGATACTGGATGGGCATATCGAAACCGGCGAAAGGGGCCATGCGGGCCCCGCGGGCAAGATGCCAGTCGTGCAACGCGGTAGTTTTCAGGATGAGCCTCCGGAACGGCGCGATGGCGCCTCTCGACAGTGTAGCACTCTTCGAGGAATCGGAGCAAGGGAAACGCGGTTCGGAACGCCGGCGAGTATGTTGATTCCCCGGGGGCCATACCCGCAGCAAGCCGCGAGTATGTTGATCTTTTCATCCGGCCCCGCGATAATGGCCCTTAACGCTTTCAAGCACATAAGGATCAGCTCGATGAATTCTACATTCGACACGATCGTCCTCGCGGGCGATATCGGCGGGACAAACGTCAACTTGGCCCTCGTCGGCAAAAACGGCGAAAAATTCTCCATCATCCACAAGCGCAATTACGGATCGCATAAGGTAAAGACGATCCTCGAGCCCCTCAAGGATTTCCTCGCGGAGATCGGCAGGTCGCACGAGAGCCTCAAGCCCACGCTCTGCTGCATCTCCGGCGCGGGTCCGGTCAAGAACGGCTATTGCTCGATGAGCAACGTCCCCTGGGGGATCGATCGAGCCGAGGTCGAGTCCTTCCTCGGCCTTCCGACCGTCCTCATCAACGACTTCACCGCCATTTCCTACGGCATCTGCCTGCTCGATATAGACGACGCGGCCCAGATCACGAAGCTTCCCCACTCGGACGGGAGCATCCCTTCGCCGCTCGAATCCCCCAAGGCCGTCGTCGGGGCGGGAACGGGCCTCGGCGTCGGCTACCTGGTGAAGGGCGGCGGAAAGTGGATCGCCTGCGCCTCCGAGGGCGGCCACTCCGACTTCGCCTCCGTCGACGCCGAATCGGATGCGTTCAACGCGTGGCTGAGGAGGCGCGAGGATATCCACGTCGGCTCCGAGCTCGCCGTCTCGGGCCAGGGGATAGCCAACATCTTCGATTTCCTCGCCGACTCGGGTAGCTTCAAGCCCACGAAAGAGGTGGAAAGGATCGTCGCGCTCGCCAACGACGAGAAGCCGGCGGCCGTCGCCGCAGCCTCCCATGCCGACCCGCTCTGCGACCATGCGATGGACCTGTTCGTGAAACTCTACGCCCGGTTCGCGGCCAACGCGACGACCTTTTTCTACCCGAAGGGCGGCATCTATCTCGCCGGCGGCATCGTGACGAAGAACGAGGACCGCTTCCTCAAGAACGGCCTGTTCATCAGGACCTACGAGGAGAACTACAAGGAGCAGATCGTCGACCTGCTGCGCGGCACCCCCGTCTACATCGTTAAGGACTACTCGATATCCCTCTACGGCGCCGCCTACGCCGCGATAAACCTGAGGTGACCGGAGCCCCGCGCCATGCCGCGGGGTTTGAACCGGATCGGCGAAAAACGCCCGTCGGCGCCATCTGGATACCCGGCTACCCCATAGTGGGTACTCGGGTATCCAGTCGGCCGCCTCATTTTACTTCCGCCCCATTTCTCCGCGACCGGACCCCATCGTTCGACAGAAAACCGCAGCCCTTGCAAAGTATAAATACTGATAAATGATCGGTAGCCTGGCATAGAACCTGCTTCTATACCGATACGGTTGTCAACCGCTACCGGATCGAAGCCCCTACCGGGCTGTCCGGTTACCAAAAAAGGAGGGTACCATGAAAAAAGGGTATTCCATCGCTCTCGCGATTCTTCTCGTTCTCGCAATCGCGCTTCCCACCTTCGCCAACGGCCAGGGCGAACAGAAGACCGCCGGCAAGAAGCAGCTGACGTTCCTGTTCATGCCGGGCGTCGCCGATCCGTTCTATACCACCATGGAAAAGGGCATCCAGGCCAAGGGCAAGGAACTCGGGGTGAACATCGTCGTCGCCGAGTATCCCAAGGCGTGGGGTCCCGAGGACCAGGTTCCGATTCTCCAGGCCGCCATCCAGAAAGGCGGGATCGACGGACTCCTGATCGCCCCGACCTCGGTCGACGCGCTCAAGGCCCCGCTGAAGGCCATTTATGACAAGGGCATCGAGATCATCACGGTCGACACCTTCCTCGGCGACGGCGACTATTCCAAGGCCGGCACCGACTACGGTTTCCCGCTCGCCTACATCGGCTCCGACAACGAGCTGGGCGGCAAGCAGATGGCCGAGCACATCGCCAAGCTCGTCGGCGAGAAGGGCAAGGTTTTCTGCGAAGCGACCAATCCCGACGCTTCCTCCGTCGCGGCCCGCGTTTCCGGATTCAAAGCCGGAGTCGCCGAGTTCCCGAACATGAAGCTGGCCGGCGTCGAGTGGTGCATGGACGTTCAGCAGACCGCCATGCAGCAGACCCTCGCCGCCCTCCAGAAAGACAAGGACATCGTCGGCATCTTCGGAACCAACGTCTACAGCGCTCAGGGCGCGAACCAGGCCGTCGTGAACGCGGGACTCGCCGGAGCCGTCAAAATCGCCTCCTGGGACGCGACCACGACCAACATCGACAACCTGAAGAAGGGCACGGTCGACCTGGTCCTCGCGCAGAAGCCCGCCGAAATGGGCTCGCTCGCCGTCGACTGGCTCTACAAATACCTGACAAAGAAGGTCCAGGTTCCGAAGAAGGTCATCCCCGGATTCGAGTTCTTCACCAAGGACAATGTGAACGACGCGAACATGCAGCAGTACATCTATCAATAACGGAAAAATTCTCATAAGTAAAAAAAACACGGTATAATTCCGTACGCCCGCGCCACCCCTTGCGGCGGCGCGGGTTTCCATGCACGAAAAAAGGAGATCCACCTTGCCGAACCAACAGGCCGCGGCCCGGCGCGGTTTTTTCGAAAGCGCCCCGGGTCGAACCATAGCCCGAAATTGGGCCCTCTGCTTTCTCGTCCTCATGGCAGTCGTTTTCAGCTTCGCGGGACCGGGATTTTTCGATCTCGTGAACTTCCAGAACATCCTCCACCTGGCGACGGGATCCTTCCTTCTGGCTGCGGCCGAGACCTTCGTCATCATCACCGGGGGCATCGACGTATCGATCGGATTCGTCTACGGGCTCAGCTCGGTCCTCACGGCGACGTTGATGAGGAACCTCACCCTGGCGGGCATGGCCCCGGGAGAGGCGATCGTCATCAGCTGCCTCGTGGCCCTGCTCGTCTGCCTTTTGCCGGGATTCGTCAACGGCATCCTCGTCACGCGGTTCAAGGTTCCCTCCTTCATCGCGACGATGGGCATGTGGGGCATCTGCCAGGGGGCGACCCTCTACATCGCCGGCGGCTACCTTCCCGTCATGGGAGCGCCCGAATCGGTGTCCAGAATAGGAAACAGCTTCCTTTTCTACATCGATCCGGGAAAATCCCTGACTTTTTTCCACAAGCCGGATTACATCGCGAACGAGAGCGTCAGGCAGCTCGCGAGGGTCTTCCCCTCCTCCCTGCTTCTGTCCATCGGCGTCCTTCTCGTCCTGGGCTTCCTGCTCAAGTACACGAAATTCGGCCGCCATACCTACGCGATCGGCGGAAGCATGGACGCTTCGGTGCGGGCCGGCATCAACGTCGATCGGCACCTCGTCATCATCTACACCCTCTCGGCCTTCGTCGCCGGCATCGCGGGCGTCTTCGACGTCTTCCAGACCGGAATCGGGAACTATACGCCGACGGGGGCGAACTACGAACTCCTCGCCGTCGCGGCGGTCGTGATCGGGGGAGCGAGCCTCCTCGGTGGAAAAGGAGGCATCCTCGGCACCGCCATAGGGGTCATCCTGATCGCCGTCCTCAACAACGGCCTCCAGATCGTCGGCATCTCGTCGTTCTACCGGTACATCGGCGTGGGTATCCTGCTGACGATAGCGGTTGTCATCGACCAGGTCTTTCCTGACCTGGAATGAAGCATGGAAGCGAAGGAGAGAACGTGAATACGCGTGTGTCGAACAATAACGGTTCCCTGCTCGCCTCCATCGGGAGACGCTGGGTTCTCGGCTTCATCATCATTGAAATCGTCTTCTTTTCCGTGGCGGCCCGGGGCTTCATGAGCATCGATACCGTCCAGCTGATCCTGTTCTACGGAACGGAGGTCTTCCTGCTCGGAACGGGAGAGCTTTTCGTCATCATCTCGGGAGGGGGGGGAATCGACCTCTCGGTCGGCTTCGTCATGGGCTTCGCGACCGTCGTGTCGGCGAAGCTGATGGTCCTCTTCGCGACCATGGGCGCCTCCCCCCTCGGGAGCGTCCTCCTGGGCTGCGCCGCGACCCTCCTCATCGGGCTCATACCGGGCCTCGTGAACGGCTGGCTCGTCGCGAACCTTCGGGTGCCTCCCTTCATCGCCACCTTTTCGATGCTCGGGATAACCCACGGAATCTCCGAGCTGCTGCTCCAGGGCTCGCCGGCGAAAAACCTGCCGAACCTCGCGGGGGAGATCGGGAACGGCTATTTCGCCTACCTGACCCCGAGCGGAAGCTTGAGCTTCTTCAGCCGGCCCGAGGTCGCCCGGGGCCAGCACGTCTGGGCCATCATCCCGAACATCGTGGTGCTCGCCTTCATCTTCATCGCGATCTTCGCCTTCGTCCTGCACCGGACGAAATTCGGGCGCCACGTCTACGCGATCGGCGGCAACCGGGACGCGGCGATCAGGTCGGGGATCGACGTCAGGAAGAGCCTCCTCAAGGTCTACGTCATCTCCTCCCTGTTCGCGACGATAGCGGGACTCTCCTACACCCTCAAGTACATCACCGGGAAGGCCGATGCCGGCTCGGGCATGCTCCTTGACGGGATCGCGGCCGTCGTCATCGGCGGCGCGAGCATGTCGGGCGGATCCGGCACGGTGTGGCGGAGCCTCCTCGGAGCCCTCGTCATCGCCATCCTCGAAACGGGACTCAGAATCCTGGGACTGCAAACCTTTACGACCTACATCGTGGTAGGCGTCATCCTGATCATGGCCGTCATCATCGACCAGCTTTTCCCGAACTTCAACCGCTAGGCGGGGTTCGGGCTCAACGGGGGAAACTATGGCGTATTTACTGGAAACGAAGGGAATAACCAAGCGCTTCGGCGGACTTACCGCCGTCGACAGGGTGGACATGGGAGTGGAGGCCGGCGAGGTCGTCGCCCTGCTGGGCGACAACGGCGCGGGCAAATCGACCCTGGTGAAAATGATTTCCGGGGTCTACAAGCCCGACGAGGGGGACATTTTTCTCGACGGCAAGAAAATCGAGATCACGAGCCCCATCGACGCCCTCGCCCACGGGATCGAGACCATCTACCAGGACCTCGCGCTCGCCGAAAACCTGAACGTCTTCTCGAACATCTTTCTCGGCCGCGAAAAGACGAAGAAAGCCCTGGGCATCTTCAACGTCCTCGACCACGGTTACATGGAAGAGGAATCCCAGAAGGTCCTGGACCGCGTGGACATCAAGATCCCGTCGCTCAAGGCGAACATCAGGAACCTCTCTGGCGGCCAGAGGCAGGCGGTCGCGATATCCAGGTCGATCTACTGGGACGCGAAGGTCCTGATCATGGACGAGCCGACTGCCGCCCTCGGCATCGCCGAGCAGAGGAAGGTCCTGGACATGGTCAAGTCGCTCAAGAAGCACGGGATCGCCATCATCATCATCAGCCACCAGATGTACGACGTCTTCGAGGTCGCCGACCGCGTCATCGTGATGCGCCGGGGGATCAAGGCGGGAGAGCGCCTCGTGAAGGACACGAGCTCGGAAGAGGTGGTCGGCCTGATCGTCGGCGCGGAGGAAGTGGGGAAGAAGTAAGGCAGTCGGGAACCGGAACGTCCCGGGCCGGGGCGTTCCAGCCATCCCTTCCCCCAAGCCCATGAAACTTTTCCAGAGGACCATCCTTTCCTTCTTCGGCATCATCGTGCTCCAGACGGCCCTGACCGTCATCCTCGTGGCCGACAGCATCGAGGCCTCCCAGGCCGAGGACGCGAAGCGGGAGCTGAAGGACGAGGCCCTGAGCGTTTTCGACAACTTCAACGCCTGGAAACGGGCGCTCTGGGCCCAGGTCGTCGACCTGGCCGCCAACGAGGAGCTCAAGCGCGCGATCGACGCCCAGGCCGGGATAGCCTTCGACGACGGCCTGAACGGGATCCTGAAGGACATCGGCGACCGCACGGGGGCCGAGTTCATCATCGCGAGGAGCGGCTGGTCGCCCTTCACGACCGTCATTCCCCTTTCGGCGAGTCTCCTCCCCTTTCCCCCGGAACGGTATTTCCGCAACGAGAAGCCCCACCCCTACATCGAGATGGTTTCCTGCGATTCGACCCTCTACTTCTCCGGTACGGTGAGGGTGATGGGGCGAGGGGGCAAGCACCTCGACCTTTTCATCCTGAAACGGGTCGATTCCAGTCTCTGCAGCCAGCTGACCTTCAACCCCAGGATAAAGTCCCTCGTTTCCGTCGGGAACCGCTGGGCGGTCGGGACGATCGGATCGGGGAGCTTCTCGGCATGGCTCGACGGCAGGCAGCTCGCCAATTCCTACGCCGTGATCGACAGGACCGAGGAGGCCGGCGTCCCCTACTCGGCCGTCGTCCAGCAGTCGGGAACCGTCCGCGTCTCGACCCCGCAGGCCGACAGCCAGGAGACCCTCTACGTCGCGACCTACCTTTCCCAGCTCGACAACAGGAAGCGGCTTTCGGCCCTCAACAGCGGGGTCATCACGGTCAGCGTCATCGTCGCCGCGATCACCCTCCTCATCAGCCTCGTCCTGACCACCGCGGTCACCTCGCCGATCCGGGGGCTCAGGGACGCGATGATGAGGATCAAGACGGGGGACTTCGAGGCTACCGTGAAGGGCCAGAGATCCGGCGAGATCGGCGACCTCCTCCGCGGCTTCAACGAGATGGCCAGGCAGCTCCGCGACGACAGCGCTTCCTTGAGCGAGTACATCGCCGAGATCGTCAGGCTCAAGGAATACAACGACCGGATATTCAACTCGATCCGGGAGGGAATCATCGTCGTCAACGCGACCTTCTCCGTCGAGAAGGCCAACCACGCCTTCCTCAGCTGCTTCCACCTCGAGGCCGAGTCGGTCGTCGGCAGGAACATCGACGAGCTCTCTATCGGGCTCTTCGACGAGCCCCTCCATACGAGCATCAGGAGCGTCATCTCGGGCGGCGTCTTCGCGGATACCCAGACGAGGAGAACGAAGGGCGGGGTCTCCTTCGAGGTGAAGTTCTACCCCCTCATCGAGTCCGCCGCCCCCGCCGGACAGGCGATCCACTGCATCCTCGTCATCGAGGACGTGAGCCGGAAGATCGCCTACGAGGAGAAGATATTCCAGGCCGAAAAGCTCGCGAGCGTGAGCATGCTCTCCGCCGGGGTGGCCCACGAGATCAACAACCCCCTGAGCTCGATCCTGACGAACGTGCAGAACCTCATCGACGAGGACTCGGGGACCAGGGCCGCGGACCTCCGGATCATCGAGCAGGAGACGAAGCGGATAGCCCGCATCGTGCGCAACCTCCTCGATTTTTCCTCCCCGCGGGGGGGAGACTCCAACACCGCCGACGCGAACGCCGTCATCTCCGAGGTGCTCCAGCTCATCCGGTACTCGATCAGGCGGGAAAGCAGGATCGGCATCGAGCTCGAGCTCGGCGAGGGCCTGCCCCGGGTATCGATCGGCGAGGACGAGCTCAAGCAGATCGTCGTCAATCTGATAAAAAACTCTTTACAGGCCATCGATTCGGACGGTACGATAGCCATCGGCACGAGGAAGGTCGAGGCCGGGATCGAGATCGTCGTCCGCGATACGGGACGCGGCATCGACCCCGAGATCCTGCCGAGGATTTTCGACCCCTTCTTCACCACCAAGGGCGACGACGGGAACACCGGCCTCGGCCTCTCGGTCGTCTACGGAATCGTGACGAAATACCGCGGAACGATAACGGTGGAGAGCTCGGCCGGCACGGGAACGACGATGTGCATCATCCTTCCGAGGGCGTAAGGGGAACATCATGGGCAACGACCGAACCGTCCTCATCGTCGACGACGAGGAAGGCATCAGATACGGACTTTCCCGCCTTTTCATCAAGGAGGGCTACGCGGTCCTCGCCTTCGAGGGGGGAGAGGGAGCCCTTCAGGCGGCGAAGGAAAGGGCCATCGACATCGCCGTGGTCGACATGAGGCTCAAGGGAGGCGAGAGCGGCCTCGATCTCCTCGCCGCCCTCCTCGCCGAGGATCCCGACCTCCCCGTCGTCATCGTGACCGGCTACGGCAGCATCGAGACGGCGGTCGAGGCGATGAAGCACGGCGCCTCCGACTACGTGCTAAAGCCCATCGACAACGCCGCCCTCCTCGACATCATCAGGCGCAACCTCGAGATCGTTCGCCTGAGGAAGGACAACAGCTTCCTTAAAAGCGAACTCATGAACACCGTCTATTCCCACGAGATCGTCACCCGCGATCCGGGATTCCTCGCCGTCATCGCGAAGGCCGACCAGGTGAAGAACTCGAACGCCCCCGTCCTCATTTCCGGGGAAAGCGGCACCGGCAAGGAGGTGCTCGCGCGGAGGATCCATTTCTCCGGGAACCGTCGAGACGGGCCCTTCGTCGGGCTCAACTGCGCCGCGCTCTCCGAGGACCTCCTCCTTTCCGAGCTCTTCGGCCACGAGCGGGGGGCCTTCACCGGGGCCACCGAACGGCAGCTCGGCAAATTCGAGCTCGCCAACAAGGGGACCCTCTTCCTGGACGAGATCGGCGACATGGCCCTCGGCGTCCAGGCCAAGCTCCTCAGGGTTCTCGAGGAAAGCTCCTTCGACCGCGTCGGCGGCACGAAACGGATCTCGGTCGACATACGGGTGGTCGCGGCGACGAACCGGCCTCTCAACGACCTGATCCGCGAAGGCCGGTTCAGGAACGACCTCTACTACCGCATCGCCATCGTCGAGCTGAAACTGCCCCCCCTTCGAGAGCGGAGAACCGACATCCCCCTCCTCGCCCAGTTCTTCATCGAACGCTACGCGGCCAGGTACCGGAAGACGGTGACCGGGATAGCCCCCGAGGTGATCGAGCGGTGGAGGGGCTACGACTGGCCCGGCAACGTCAGGGAGCTCCAGAACGCGGTCAACCAGGCCGTCCTCCTCTGCCGGGGCACCCAGATCGATCTCGAAGCCATCTCGGCGACGACGGCGAGGGCGGCGGACTGCCCCGACAGCTTCGATCCCGAGGCCTTCCGCACCCTCAAGGAGCTTTCCGCGGCGGCCGCCGAGTACTACGAGAGGCTCAGGATCGTCAGGGCCCTCGAGGCCTCGGCAGGCAACCGTTCCCGCACGGCCAGGGACCTGGGGGTCACCAGGAAGACCCTCGCGAAGAAAATCGAGCGCTACGGCATCGTCCAGCCGAGCCGCGGATGAAGCCCCGGGACCGCGTCGACCGGGCCCATCCCCGGAACCCCTCCCCCTTGATTCTCCGGCCACGGAAATGGTGATATAGTTCCACCAATTTTCCAGGAGTACAGAATGCTTGTCGATCAATTGTCTGAGCACGTCATCGCGGACATGAAGGCGAAGGATATAGACGTCGAGGAGACGATCGCCGTTCTCGACAACTACAATTCGGGGAAATACGACAACGTCATGCCGTTGAAGGCGATCGACATCCCCTCGATCGACGGGAAACGGGTGATCGACCTGGTGAGGAACGACAGCTTCACCATCGACCGGACGACAGCCTATAGGCAGCTGGATTCCCTGGGAATCAGGCTGCCCGGGGACCTGCCCCCGGGTTCCATCGTGGAACGGGGCGAATCCCTCTTCCTCACCCGCGAGGCCCTGTCCCGCATCGGCGTCCTCCTCTACCCGGTGACGGCCTACGGCATCCTGAACGGCGGATCGGCGACAAGCTATGTCGACCGGAAGAAGAACCAGAACTTCAACAAGGGCCTGTTCAACCTCTTCCGCAACGAATTCGAGGTATTCTCCCCCCTCTACACCGACAAGCCGAAGGGAATTTCCCCCGCCTTCGTGAATCCGAACGGCAGCCCCGGGGAAAGCTTCCTGCTGCTCAAGTTCCGGGCCCTGCTCATCCAGGTCCTGGAGTACCAGGCCGCCACCGGCGTGACGGGGAATTCCCCCCTCTCGGTCTTCCAGATGACGAGCGCCAAGACCAACGACGATATCGCCGCCGCCTATACCTACTTCGCCGACCACCCGTTGATCCGCGACCTCATCAGAGAGACGGGGCGGCCGATCATGAAGATCGATACGGGAATCCAGCACATGCTCGCGGCCCTGACCCACTCGGCCGAGGGAAAACCGAAAGGGGTTTTCACCGAGGCCTTCGGCAAGCAGGATTCCACCCTCCCCCTGCCCGCCGGCCATGGGCGAAATTTCACCGTTCTCCGGAAGATCTACGAGAAGCTCAGGCTGGAGGGGAAGCGCTACGCCTACATCAGCAACGTCGACAACCTCGGCTCGACCGTCGACCCGGTGGAGCTCGCCCTCCTCGCCCTGACCGGAAAGCAGGCGGCCTTCGATTTCGCCTTCAGGACGCCGGTCGACGTGAAGGGGGGAATCCTCGTCACCGACCAGTACGGGAGGATGAACTGCGCCGACATCGGTCCCGCCATCTCGCTCACCGACGTGCGGAAGATCGAGAAATACGGCACGCCCATCCTCTTCAACTGCGCCACCGGCCTTTTCGATCTCGAATACCTGATCGCGAACCTGGACCGAATAATCGACAACCTGCCGATGCGGTTCAGCGACCAGGACAAGGACGCCGGGCGCTACTCCCAGGCCGAGCAGGTGACCTGGGAGGTCATCGGGATGCTCGACGACTTTCTCATCTTCGCCATCGACAAGTACGACCGATTCCTCGCGGCCAAGCTCTTCATCGAGAACCTGCTGACGAGCGGCATCAAGTCCGGGATGCCCGGCAATCCCCTGGAGGGGCCGGCGGCGGCCCCGCTCAGGGACGTCGCCTCGAGCCTCAGGAAGGGGCTCGCCAAAAAGCTCCGGAACGAGTACGGCATGAAGCTCGTCGACGGCCGCTGGATCCCCCAGAGCGTCGAGGAGCTCAGGAAGCGGTAGCTCCGGCCACGAAGAATCCGCCTGAGACAGGATCGCCCACTCGGGCCACCCATCCGTGATCAAGGCCGTTTGCAGACGGACCCGTTTGGGCTATGCTTTCCCCATGCCCCTTTCGTACCGGAACGCCCCGCACGCGCTGAAAAAAGGACTCCTCCCCGACAGCTTCACGGGTAGCCTCTACGGCCTCTCCCCCTACGTCGGCTGCGCCCACGGCTGCCGCTACTGCGACGGCAGGGCGGAGAAGTACTACGTCGAGGGGGATTTCGAGAGGGACATCCTCGTGCGAAAAAACCTTCCCGAACTCCTCGAGGCCGAGGTCGGGGGCATACGGGAAAGGGGCTTCATCTCCGTCGGTTCGGGGGTCACCGACCCCTACCAGCCGGCCGAACGGGAGGAGGGGATCATGGGAGCCTGCTCCCGCATCCTCGCCGATTCCCCCTGCCCCGTCAGCGTCCTCACCAAGTCGGCCCTCATCCTCCGCGACCTCGATGCGTGGAAACGGGTCGGAAGGAGGTCCGGTTTCGTCGCCTTCGTGTCGATCACGACCCTCGACGACGGGATCAGGAGGATCTTCGAGCCGGCGGCCTCGAGCGTCGAGGAGAGGATCGGCATCATCGAGGCTTTCGCGGGAAAACGGGGAAATCCCGGGTGCGCGGCGGGAGCCCTCGCCATGCCCTTCCTCCCCGGCCT
>DBTK01000129.1:29018-40288 GCA_002307015.1 Spirochaetaceae bacterium UBA1318 | reverse complement strand
TATGATTATTTTGGACACTACTGATCCAATATAATGAAATACGCTTTTATAGGGAAAGACAGTGGAGTGATTGCAATCTCCGCTTCTTTGAAAAAGAACGCAGTCTCTCTTGCAATTCATGATAATGGCATCGGTATACCCGTGTCTGTCGATTTCGAACACTCTACGGGATTTGGACTAATGCTCGTTGGAGCGTTGACAAAACAGCTCAATGGAACTATCCGAATAGAACGTGAAAATGGAACAAAAATTATCTTGGAATTTGAGAATGGCTAATCATGGAGCTTGAAGAAGTCGAAGACGAACCAATGCGATCATCTGCGACTATAGGTTCGTAGGACGTTGAAGCGGGTCTTCGATCTGCTTCATGCCGGACGAGGCGGGGTTGACCATCCCCCTCGGTTCCGGCACTGTTCCGGAAAGGAGATCCCATGGCCGAGAAACCGATAACCCATTCGGTGTATTTTACGCTGGTTCACGGTTCCGATACCGCCGAGACCGAAGCCTTCCTCTCAGACGGCGGAAGGATATTGAGCTCGATTCCCGTCGTCCGGAATTTCCGGGTGGTGAAACAGACAAGCCACAAGAACGACTACCGTTTCGGCTTCGTAATGGAATTTCCCGACAAAGCATCGTACGCGGCCTACAATACCCACCCCTCCCATCTCGCGTTCGTACGGGACCGCTGGGAGAAGGAAGTGAAGGCCTTCCTCGAGATCGATTTCGAGGCCTACCCGTGAGCGCCGACGGGAACCGCGTTCGCTTCGGCATCGTCGGGACGGGTTGGAGGTCGGAGTTTTTCCTCCGCATCGCCCGGGACCTGCCGGAGCGTTTTTCCGTGCGTGGCCTGGTGACGAGGAGCGAAGTGAAGGGCAGGGCGGTCGAGGCCGGGTGGGGCGTGAAGCCCTACTCCTCGGTCGAGGCCCTCGTCTCGGAAGCCCCCGACATCGAGTTTGTCGTGGTCTCGGTTCCCTGGGAGCCTGCCCCCGCCATCATCCGGGACCTTTCGGCACGGGGAATGCCGGTTCTCTCGGAGACCCCGCCCGCTCCCGACCTGGCAGGCCTCGTCGAGCTCAACGGCCTCGTCGAAGGAGGGGCGAGGATCCAGGTCGCCGAGCAGTACCATCTCCAGCCCCTCCATGCGGCCCGCATCGCGATAGCCTCCTCGGGGAAGCTCGGCGAGATTAGTCACGCGCGGGTCTCGGTCTGCCACGACTATCACGCGATGAGCCTCATGAGAAAACTGCTGGGCGTCGGCTTCGAGAACGCGGCGATAACGGCGAGCGGGTTCACGTCCTCGATCGTCGACGGCCCCGGGCGGGACGGCGGGCCGGAACGCGAACGGCTCGTGGCTTCGCGGCAGACGATCGCGAGGCTGGATTTCGGGAAGAAGATGGGCATCTACGACTTCGAGGACGATCAGTATTTCTCGTGGATCAGGTCCCAGGACCTCGTCGTCCGCGGCACCCGCGGCGAGATCCACGACGGCACCGTCCGCCGCCTCGTGGATTTCAGGACTCCCGTCGAGTACGAGCTCAGGCGGGTCAACTCGGGGGAGAACGGCAACCTCGAGGGTCACCACCTCAAGGGCATCCTCGCCGGGGAGGAATGGGTCTACCTGAACCCCTTCCCCGAGGGAAGGCTGTCGGACGACGAGATCGCCGTCGCTTCGTCGCTCGAGGCCATGGCCCGCTACGTCCGCGGGGGAAGCGAATTCTACAGTCTGGCCGAGGCGGCCCAGGACCGCTACCTCTCGATCATGGTCGCCGAGTCCCTGAAGTCGGGAACCACGGTGACGACCTCGACCCAACCCTGGGCGAGGTAATAGGCGTCAGGATCTCACCGCCCAGCGGAGCCTCGCCGCCGAGGATCGGGGGTTCGCGTAGCGTTCCTCCTGGCTCGGCCTGATGGCCTCTTTCGTGAACGAGGAGTAGATCCCCGGTTCGCCGAAGGCCCGCTCGACCCTCCTTTCCTCGCCCGAGTGGAAGGTGAGGATGGCGACCCGTCCCCCCGGCAAGAGGCAGGCTGGCAGCGCGGCGAGGAATCGGTCCAGGGCGGTGAACTCGCCGTTGACCGCAACCCTGATGGCCTGGAAGGTCCTTCTGATCGCCTTCCTCGTCTCGTCGTCGTTCTTGGGTTTGTTCCCGTAGGCCGTCCTCACCGCGTCCGAGAGCTCTCTCGTGGTGGCGATGCCGCCCCGCTGTGCCGAAATCTCCCGGGCGATTTTCCCCGCCTCAGGCTCGTCGGCGTTGTCGGTCAAAAGTACTTCGAGGTCCCCTTCTGATATCTCGAGGAGGAATCCGGCCGCCGAGAGTCCGACGCCCGGGTCCATCCTCATGTCGAGGGGACCGTCACGCTTGAACATGAAGCCCCTCGAGGGATCGTCGATCTGCATCGAGGAAACCCCGAGGTCGGCCAGGATCATGTCGAACCCGGCTATCCCTTCCCCGGCGAGGAGGGTGGCGATGTCGGCGAAATTGATCCGCTTGGTGATGAAGGTTTCGGGTCCGAAGCCCTCGGCCCTCAATCGGAGGACGGTTTTCGGGAGTTCGATGGGATCGACGTCGGTTCCGAAGAGCCGTCCGCCCGGCTGGATGAGGCGGAGGATTTCCCTCGAGTGGCCGCCGTAGCCCAGGGTGGCGTCGAGGGCCGTTTCTCCGGGCTTCGGGGCGAGGGCACCGATGATCTCGCGGACGCAGATCGACCGATGGCTTCCCGCGGGGGTGTCGCCCCGCGAGAGGACATGGGCCACGTCGGCGGCGTATCTTTCAGGGTTCAGCTCTTTGTACTTTTCCGAAAAACTGTGGGGATGGGTTCCCTTGTAGCGTTTTCTCCGCTTGTGGGGCTCGGAGGTGTTTCCTTCCATTATCGCAATCCTTGCCGGACGTCCCGAAGACTAGTTCGTTTCCGTCGACAATCCGCGGCGCTCGATCGCCTTCCGATAGACCTTGGCGATCAGTTCGGGGCCGATCCGCTTGCTCTTCGTCCTCCCTCGGTTCAGCTCCCGTTCGAGCTTCTCGAGGACGAGGGCCTTGTCGACGATGATGTCGTTCATCGCGGATTTGGGAAGGACGTAGCCGACGGGACAGTCGAACTGTTCCCCCAGAAGCTCCCTGAAGGCCCACACGACGCCGGCGAGTTCCTTCTTGTCCTCCCTGAGCCGATCGTAGCCGGGGAATTTCGCCTTGTACTGCTCGAACTGATCGACGACGTAGTCGTTCCGGGCTATCGATTCGGAGTTCAGGACGTAGGACTCGAACATCTTCTTCGCCGTGAGTTCGGCGGCGAGCTTCTCCTCCAGCGGGAGGAGGTGGAGGACGTCGTCGACGGCGTACTCGAGAAGGTCCTGGCGGATCGGGCGCTTGAGCCAGTTCGCGCGCTGGAAGGAATCCTTCTTGCCCTTGTCGATGCCGATGTGCTCGGAGATGTTGACCTTCATGCCCAGCATCTTCTGGGCGACGGCGATGTCCCTGACCCGCTCGATCGAGTAGCCGAGTACGTTCTGGGTCATGAACATGTCGTTCTTGCACGAGAACATCACCTTGATGATGTCGGTGCTCGTGAGGAAGGCCTTGAGGGCCCCGTTGTTTCCGATCTTCTGGACGTCGATCACCACTGCGTCGGTGCCGTCGTAGGCCTGGATGATGGCGATGGAGTACTTGTAGCGGACGGAGCCTTGGTCCCCCTCGAGGTCGAGGGCGATCCGCACGATGCCGCGGGAACGGAGGCCGTCGAACCAGGCGGCGAGGGCCTTGTCGGTTTCAATCAGGTTTACTGTTTGCATTCGACCTCCATCATAACACATTCGCGCACGAGCCGGTACCCCTCGGCAGGCTGTCCCGGTGCTTGCCCGGAAGCCGTTTTTCGGGTAGATTGGCCCACGTAAAGCACTCACTGCCGAAGCCGCCGCCGGACGCCTTTCCGGGACGGCTCGAATCACCATCATTCTAGGAGCCTTGCCATGGAAAGCTGCCCTTGCGGATCGGGACGCGATTTTTCCGAATGCTGTTCACCCTACCTCGCCGGAACGGCGACTCCCCCCACTGCCGAAGCCCTGATGCGCAGCCGCTACTCGGCCTACGTCAAGAACAACATCAAATACATCATCGATACCTGCGTCCGGAGCGGCACCAACGACGTCGACGTGGATGAAACGAGGAAGTGGAGCGAGGAATCGACCTGGAAGGGGCTCAAGATTCTGAGGGTCGAGGAGGGCGGGGCCACCGACTCGAAGGGAATCGTCGAGTTCGTCGCAACCTATTCCCAGAAGGGAATCCAGGACGAGCACCACGAGATCGCCCGTTTCGTGAAGAAACTGGGCCACTGGCTCTACGACGAGGGCGATATCGTCCCCGTCACCATCAGACGTGAAGGCCCGAAGGTCGGCCGGAACGATCCCTGCCCTTGCGGGAACGGCAAGAAATACAAGCAGTGCTGCGGAAAAGGCGCGTAATGCGGGAGCGGTCGCCTCATGGCCCGCATCTACCGACCCGGCCGATCATCGCGGCTGCAGGCCGCTACAATCTCGTCGTGAAGATAAATTCCACCCTGCTCGAATCGGCGAATTGCCCCAGTTCGGTATCGCTGGAGCCCCAGAGCCTGAGATAGCGGATCACGAGGGCCTTGTCGTTTCCAAGATCGGCAGACAGCGCCGGTACGGTCGTTGCGCTTCCGTCCTCGAGAGAATAAATTCCCGATACTTCCGCGGTGAATCGGATCGCCGCCATACCCGGTCCGTTGAACAGCGGGAGAACGGCCTTCCACGCGATCGCCCGGTGCAGGAAAGGGAGTGTGCTTCCCTCCTTCGGATCTACGTACCAGGTGTTTCTCCATTCTGCCGAGATCGACGAACCGAGGACGGGAAGCCCCCTGAAAAAGCCGACGGTATAATCGATCCCATCGGCAGTGGCTGACGAGGTCGCGAGGCCGTCGGCCGTCGAGTAGAGGTTGCCCGTCTCGAGCCGTTTTCCCCGGAACGCCGAGGCATCGATCCACGCATCCATGAAGCCGAAATTGATTTTCCCCGCCGCTCCCAGACGGGCGATCCGGGACCGTATCGGTGAGATCGCCACATCGAATTCGTCGTTGCTCGCGATGAGCAGCGTGATCTTCGATGTGGTTCCGGGTTCCCTGTCCGGGCCGTAGAAGCCTGAAAGCGCGAACCGCCATCCGTCTCCTGCTAGACCAGCCTCGATCGAATAGGCCGGGTCGAATTTGAAGGATCCGCTCCGTGTATCGTCGACCCAGTCCGTGGCGTTCAGCATGTAGGTCGTCGGGATGAGGTAAAGTTCGGTCCGGACGCCCTTTTTCGGAAACCAGGGCGATTCTTGCGGAATCACCCCTGACTCCGGACGAAACGGAGCAAAACTCGCGCCGATTGAAAAGCCGTCGATCTCGTACCGTGCCTGGGCCAGATAATCCGCCCTCGTCGGGGACGAATCGTCGCCTGTTGCGAGCCGCACGTAATCAGGCGGTGAAAAATAGTTCACGTTCGAGAAAAGGGTCGCGCTACCCGGCGTGTAGGAAAATCGTCCGGCCTTGACGAGAAAGGATCCGAACACGGTCCGAGCCGATGCCTCGTCGAGGCTGGCTCTCGATCCCGTATCCGCATCGACCTCGAAGCGCGGCTCGAGTGCAAGTGTGATATTCCCCAAAGCTGCGCTCAGCCGCGGGGCGATGGTCGCGGTTCCCCCGACGAACGAGCGCAGCGAGGTGCCCGAATCGATCGAGAAGCGCGAAACGCCGGACAGCGTGAAGGCCGCGGCACGATCGCTTTCGGCGGTCGCGGAATCGTCTGCCCAAGCCGCGTCGGCATAGGGAATCGCGGCGAACAGTAGGGCGCCCGCCATGCCGAATACACGCAAAGGTGTTTTCATACAGCATCCTGCTAAAAAAGAGCGGCTCCGTGTGGAGCCGCCCCAGCGATGATATAGAGTTTTATTCTACGGGAATCAGTACTCCAGCCAGTTGTACAGTGCCCATGCGCCGATGGTCAACGCACTCGAGGTGCTTGCGGTTCCGAAAACCGTCTGATAGGCGTATTCGGTCGCCGACCCGTCGGAGGAAGCGACGACGGCTGGCGCGTATTCATTCGACGGAATGAAAAGCTCCTTTACTCGGGTGTAATTGACCTTGATAAATGCGTGGGCCAGGTATTGGGTGTGATCTCCCGTTTTGGTATCGATGGAGAGGGTCGTTCCCGAACTGGCGGATGTCGCATAGAGCCGGATTCCCGTCGGAGATCCCGACGATCCCGTCGTTTCGACAAGTTTCGCGGGGTTGAAGATGTCCGTGGAATAGAGCGTGCCGGGATAGACCGTCCATGTCGTTCCCGTTGATGACGAGGTCGGGAAGAGCTGGTCGATTCCCGTCGAGGCGTACTTGCTGTCGACGTAGATGGCCGAACCGTTCGAGATGGCCGCTGAAAATCTGCCTGCAAGGTCCGCCGCGGAGTCGAGGTAGGTTTTCGCGCTGGCCAGATCGGAAGCCGATGGAGCGTTCCCTCCGGCGAGCGTCCCGAGGTAGGAAGGAGTCCAGTTCGCCTCGAAGAGAGCCACCGATTCCCTGGCCTTCGCGAGGGCATCGAGCATCGTCGCCTTTGCGGCCGCTCTCGTCGCGTCGCTCCGGTTGCCCATGAAGCCGGCCTTGATCGGGTTGTCGATGGATTCAAGCGTGGCCAGCCCCGTCGTGGGATCAATGAGCGCGTCATCATTCGTTGTCCTCCAGAAGGCTATCTGGAATTGCGTTATCGGGTAGTTCAGGTTGTAGGAAGCGAGAAGCTGGACGAAGGACTTGGTGAACTCGACGGACGCGGCGAAGGCCTTGAGCTCGGCCTTGTTGATCACGGCGTCACTTCCCGCATAGTTCCTTTCATACGCCTTGATGAGAGAGGCCGGAACGTTTATGGCTGCGGTATCGGGCAGTGCGTCGATCAGGGCTAACGCTTTCGTGAGGCGGGTGCCGAAGGGCCCTGAGAGGACGAGGTCGATCGCGTCGTTGAGTCCGTTCGGGTTGCCGCCGATCAGGTTGCCGAGAAGGACAACGGCGTAATTATCGATGTTGAGCGAGTCCTTTGTCTCTCCGCTCGTCGTGACGTATTCACGCTTGTTCAGGCTTCCGAGGTACGGCTCCATCCAGGAGGGAACGGAGAGTCGAGGCAGAATGACGGGTCTGCTCAAATCGATGGCGGTTTCGTACATGTAATGAGTGTAGCTCGCCGAATTGGAACCCGTTACCTTGACGTACGCGGTCCCGTTGAAGTACCAATCCGAATAAGACGCGCCGTTATCGTTTGGGGTGAAGATACCGACGATGTAGTGTTCTGTCCCGTCGGAATCACAATACATGAAATCGCCCGTTCCTCCGGCGCTGACGTCGCCGCGGATGTAGTAGCTGCCATAAGAGATGGGGTTCGATACCGCTGCGAAAACCTGTTTCGCGTGGTACCAATTGCTGTTGAACCAGGTATTGGTGAAAAGTTCCGTCATGTTCGAGGGGTAGGTGGAGAGGCCGGCCTTGTTCTGAAGCAACGATACGGTATTCGCGTCGACCGAGACCGCCGCGATGTTGAGCAGGGCGTCCCATGTCGCCGCGTCGACGTTCGAGGAATCGGCGGCATATCCGACGGTAAACTTGGTAAGGGCGGTGTCGAAATCCTTTGCGCCGAGAGCCGTGATTCCCGCGGTGACCGCCGCCGCCGAAACTGCGGACGGACAGGTGATGGTGAGCGTGTAGGTTTGCGTCGTGGTTCCATCGCCCGCGGTGACGACAATCGTGACCGTGTTCGTTCCGGATGCGATTGCAACCGTTGCCGGGTTCGCGCTTCCGTTGATCGTGATGGTCGCCGTCGATTCCGTCGGCGTCGCGGTAATCACTACGGACGTTGTATCATTGGGAACGCTCACCGGGTACGCATAAACGCCGCTCGATACTGCTACGCTTGTAGATCCGACGGTGATTGTACTCAGCGTGGCATCGTTGGCGGCTGTCTTTTCGATGACCGCTACGGTGCATGCAGCGGTTTTTCCTCCGTCCGCCGTTTTCACCGTTATCACGGCCGTGCCCGATTTTATAGCCTTAACCTGTCCTGCCGTGTCTACCGAAGCGACGGTCGAATCACTCGATGTCCAGGTGACCGAGGTGTTCGTCGCGTTGCTTGGCGTGACAGTCGCCGTGAGTTTGTTCGTGTCTCCGACATAGGGGGACAACGAGGTCGAGGAAAGAGATACTCCCGTTACGGCGATCGTTGTTTTCGATGATCCCGCCGCGTTGGAGCACGACATTAATACCGCTAATGAAAGTAACAATGAACCGAAGGCGATGGCGAATGAGGCGTGATTTTTCATGGAAATCCCTTGTTGAAGCTATTTAGAAATACGAAACAATAATTTGCGCTATCAATAAAAGAAGTCAAGCAGGACCATATAAATATTTGCATTATTTAAGATCCGCAAACAAGAGATTAATATATTAATGGAGTTATTTTAGTAAATGTGTAAATGAATCGAAACTGAAAGCCCTGAGAAAACCAGGGTCTGCCACGGTAGCGATTGGATGGATGTCCCGCCCGGCCGCGTGGTTCCCGTTGATGTTTCATTTATTACCCGGTGGTGGTTCCTGTTCCGGACGAGGGGAATCCATCGGCTTATAGTGAATTCCAATATGCCTGACGGGCGCCAGGTGATTGCAGGCTGCACCAGCGCGAGGCCGGCCGGGTTCCAATCGGCTAACCATCGCTCCGTTTTTGTGCCTTCCGCCGTACTGAGCTGGTAGGAGTCGTCGAATTCCGTATCCCTGTCCCACACAAAGGCGCAGCCGGCCAGGAACGAAGTTTCGACTTTTCCAACGGTAAATCCGAATCTGGTCCATGCGCCGATGATTTTCAGGTTGGCGTTGCCTCGCGAACTCAGAAACTGGCCGGTCCATTGGGACAGGATCGTTCGAACGGTTAGGTCGAAGTCGCCCGTCGCAATCGCGCCAAAGAGTCCGATGTTCTTCCATCCGAGAGAGGCGAAACCTGCCGAACCGTGATAGGTGCCTATGTCCGTTTCGTCGTCGATACGGAAGGTCGAGCGTTCATGGAGCCACAGAAGGCTGGCCTGGATGCCGAAGCCATGCACGTCGATTGAGGCACCCCAAAAGGGATCAGAAAGAAGCGTGACTTTTTGGGTGTCGATGACGGAATTCAATACGGGAATGAAGCCGTTTACCAATGCCGCTTCACCGCCGCAGGTTGGAGTCCCGAAGCGTAGGCCTTCTTTCAATATTGGAATATAGAACCCATTCAAGTCTCCCTCACCGTAATCGACAGGCGGAAGACCAATTATGCAGCCGGAAAAATCAAGAAATCCCGGTGTCGTTTCGAAGGCGGTCAGGGAAAAATGATCATTGCTCGAACCGCTCGCCCATGCGTCGATCCGCGTTATTGACGCGTCGTCAGCCGAATGGTAGGAGAACCCCGTCGCCCACACCGTCGTCGAATCGTCGGCCCAGGGAACGGCCGCGAACGAGTCGATTGCCTGTTCGCCGTACAATGCTACCGCGACAAACACGAAGAGGGGAACGATGAACCGACGATGGGGCATGGCCTCAGTATCCTGGAAAGCGACGAATCTGTATACAACTTTTTCCGCTAATCCGCGAGTCCGGCTCTGTGGGGTTCTGCCTACTCTTTCGGCGCTCCGGAGGGGACGGTAGGTTCGGTGGCCGCTTCCGGCTTCATCGGGGTGGCCGTCGTCTGGGGCTCCGGCTGACCGCTTTTCAGCCTCGCCGCGAGGTGCCTCATCACGATGGGGACGCTCCAGTGGTAGACGATGGTCCGAGGGACCGCGTAGCGGGGAAGCTCAGGATCGTCGAAGCGCACCGGCACGATCTTGTCGTCCGCGCTGAATCCCCATTCATAACCCTGCGCCTTGAGCCCTTCCACCGCCTGGGGTGAGCCGACGCCGAAGGGGTAGGCGAAGAGGGTGGGGCGCTTGCCCGTGATGCGCTCGAGGGCGGCGCCCGGCTTTTCGAACTCAATGCGGACCTTGTCCGGGTTGCTCTCCCAAGCCTTTTCCGTCATGTACTCGTGGTAGTATCCGTGGGCCCCGATGCCGCAGCCGTCGTCCCGAAGTTCCCGGATCTGGTCCGAGGTCAGGGCGAAGTGTCGCCTGTCGACGATGGCCGGGTAGATGAAAAGCTCGGGCTTGATGCCCCGGGGCTTCAGGACCTCGATGAAGGCATGGTAGGTCGAGTGGTTGCCGTCGTCGATGGTGATGACGACGTTCGCCTTGCCCTCGATGTTACCCGCTATCGCGTCTTCGAGGGACACGAATTTGTAGCCCATCGCCGTAATCCTGTCCAGCTGGGCTCCGAATTCCTCCATCGAATAATCGATCGAGGACTGCCCGTGTCCAAGGAAGGTATGGTAATCGAGGATGACGACCTCGCCGTTCGCCGCAAGTCCGAAATTGATAAAGCCGAAGCAGAGAAGTGCGAGCAAAAACTTTGTGGAGCGCATGATCGATACCCTATTCGGTCCGCAAAATTATGTCAAGCAGTGAGGTTTTTTACGGTCTCTTGTTGGATGGAGGAAAGGACTGCGATCAAGAACGGGGACCATCGAGAATCGGGAGACATCGGGGGCCGTTTGGGAGCCGCGCTCACGGCGGCCCCCAACGGCGCCCATCTCAGCGCCTTATCGTCGCCACCTGCCGACACGTTTCAAAATATCGGAATGGCTCGAGGCGTCGCAGGAGATGCAAAGAAAAAGCCCCTCCGGCCTCAACTCGTCGATCAGCCCTTCGAGCTCCGAGGCCTTGAAATCGAGGACGACTGACTTCCCCGCGTCCTGAATCCTTCGGATCAGGGGAACCCATTGCTGCAAGGGCTCGTCGTCGCCGACACCCTGCACCCACTGGATGGCGTCGATTTTCTCGATCTCCAGAAGCCGGTCGAGGTGGCGGGCGACGCCCTTCCCGTCAAGGTGGAAAATGACCCGGTCCATGGGTTCGATCTCCCTCCGGATCAGGGGCAGGCAGAATTCGTCGAACAGTTCGGGCGAGATCATGTTCGAGAAATCCGCCTGCACGATATGGCCCTTGCCGAGGTTCGGTATCCCCATCCAGCCTATCGAGGGATAGCCCGCCCTCGTCGCGTTTTCGTAGAACTCGTCATAGAGCTCCCTGAACGGTTCGATGGTCCGGTCGAGCAGGCGCTTCACCTTCTCGCCTTCCAGCAGGAGATCTACGCAAAGTTCCTGAGGCTCGAGCCACGCCGCGACGCAATCG
>DBTK01000129.1:19701-28769 GCA_002307015.1 Spirochaetaceae bacterium UBA1318 | reverse complement strand
GAGGCTGGAGCCACGCCGCGACGCAATCGATCCCGGGGCCCCAGCTGGTCATGCCGACCAGCGCCTTTCCCCGGCATCGCTCCAGGGCGATGGCGGTCATCTCCCGGATCTTCTTCAGGTACTCGTTCTCCTGATCAATGACGAGCGACGGGAAATCCTCGAAGCCCTCGAGGTCCGTGATGAGGGGCTTGCTCCAGGAGGTCACCTCGCCGAATTCCAGTTCGGCGCCGTAGAACGCGGCGTATATCTCCGGCCCGAGGTTCGGCCAGAATTCGGGAAACGTTTCCGCGTCGAAGGTCCTGTTCCTGATGGACTCGAGGTAGCTATCCACCTGGTACTCCGCATCCATCCATCGGTCCCGGAGGCTGGGCCAGCGGTCGGTCGGACGGAAGCTCTCGGCCGTTTCGTACTGTTCGTTGTGCTTCGAGAACCTGACCGGCGGGCGGTCGATGATCGCGTGATCGAACCATGCGTCGATCCGTTCCATCGACTTGGCCGCCCCGGGCATTCCCTCCAGTTCCATCGTTGGCGCACTGGCCCTCTGGTTTTTCATCTTTTCTCCTCGTTTCCGCTCATGTGGTTCATCGGGTGAAGGAGCCCCGCCAGCCCCGCCCGGCGGGAATGGACGGGGCACGAACGAAGCGATATCGGCAGACTTCGATCAGACGCTCTTCCGCTGCTTCAGCTGGTCGAGGAGGACGGCGAACAACAGGATCAGGCCGCGGACGACGTACTGATAGAATGTCGGGATGTTCATCAGGTTCATCGCGTTCTGAACCGTTCCGATGATGAGCACGCCGACGATGGTGCCGAGTATGGTGCCGATGCCTCCCGAAAGGGAGACGCCGCCAAGCACGCAGGCCGAGATGCAGTCCATGGCGAATCCCGTGGACGTGTTGGGCTGTCCCGAGGTCATGCGGGAGGCGAGGACGACCCCCGCGAATGCCGCCATCGCGCCCTGCAGGGTGAAGATCACGATCTTGATCCGGTTGACGTTGATGCCGGCGAGCCTGGCCGCTTCCTTGTTGCCGCCGATGGCGAGGGTGTTCCGCCCGTAGGTCGTCTTGTTCAGAAGGATCCCGAACATGATGAAGACGATGATGGTGATGATGACCGGGATCGGAATGCTGAGCAGGTTCCCGCTTCCCAGGCCGAAGAACCGGGAATTGCTGATGCCGACGGCGCTGCCCGCGGAAACGATGAAACCGACGCCGCGGATGATCTGCTGCATGGCGTAGGTCGTGATGAGCGCGTTTATCTTGAGCCGGGCGATGATGAAGCCGTTGATGAGGCCGATCAGGACGCCGGAGAGGATGGCCCCCGCGACGCCGATGACTATCGAACCCGTCAGGTTGATGAGGACCGCGGCGGTGACACCGGAAAACGCCACGATGGCCTCGACCGAAAGGTCGAAATCTCCCGAGGCGAGGCAGAACAGCATCGTGCAGGAAACCATGCCGACCATCGAAACAGACAGGGCGAGTCCTATCATGTTCCGCCAGGTGAAGAAGAACGGAACGAACAGCGATATCGCGCAGAACATCACGATGAAGACAACCAGCATTCCCGCGTTGTCCCACAGTCCCTTCAGGACGTTTTTTTTAGCTACAGTCTCGTTTGCACTCATGATCGGTCCTCGTATTGTTTTTTCGGGTTACACGTTCCCTGAGACGGGAAGCGCGAGTTTCAGAACCTTTTCTTCGGTCGCCTCGTTGCGCGAAAGACTGCCGACTATCTTCCCCGACCTCATCACCAGTATCCTGTCGGCCACGCCGAGAATTTCCGGGAGTTCGCTCGAAACGAAGACGACGCACATGCCGCTTTCCGCAAGCGAGTACATGATCTGGTATATTTCGCTTTTCGTCCCGACATCGATACCCCGCGTCGGTTCGTCCAGGATGATGACCCTGATGTCCTCGGAAAGCCAACGGGCCAGTATGACCTTCTGCTGATTGCCTCCGGAAAGGTTCATCAGGAGCTGCGCGCTCGAAGGCGTCTTGATGCTGAGCTTTTCGATGAACTTGTCCGTGTTCGCCGCTTCCTTCCCGCGGTTGATGAAAAAACCGAATCGGGAGAACAGCCGGCGCACGCTGAGGTTGATGTTGTCGGAAACGCTGCTGATCGGGATGATCCCCTCGAGCTTCCTGTCCTCGGGGCAGAGGACGAGGCCATTGCGAATCGAGCTTCCGATGTTCGACGCGTCCATGACCTTGCCGGCGATCGAGACGGTTCCCTGAACCGGTTTTTCCGCCCCGAAGACGAGCTTCATGAGCTCGGTGCGTCCGGCGCCGACGAGACCGAAGAAGCCGAGTATTTCGCCTTTTGAAACCTCGAAGGAAGCAGGGGCGGTGAGTCCCGGTCCGGTGAGGTCCTTCACCTCGAGAAGCCTCTCGCCGTGAGGCCTTTCGCGGTAGTCGTAGATGTCCTTGATCTCCCGGCCGACCATGTTGCGGATGAGGATGTCGTTGGTCAGGGCGGACATGTCGTCAAACGATTTGACGATCCGTCCGTCGCGGAACACCGTGATGGAATCGCATATCTGGAAAACCTCCTCGAGCCGGTGGGATACGTAGAGTATCGCCCGTCCGCGGCCCTGGAGGTCCTTGATGACGGAAAAGAGTTTCTGGACCTCCCGATCGGAGAGGCTGCTCGTCGGCTCGTCGAAGGCGATCACCTTCGCGTCCCGAATGAGAGCCTTCGCGATTTCGACGAGCTGACGCTGGCCGATGGAAAGGGTCCTGATGCGGGACTTCGGATTGATCTCGCCGGAGAGGGAGGCGAGAGCCTCGCGAGCGACCTGCGTCATCGTCTTCTTGTCTATTAAGCCGTGCCTGAGCGGCATGTGACCGAGGAGCAGATTCTCCTCGACCGTCATGTCCGGTACGAGATTGAGTTCCTGGTAGATCACGGCGATGCCGGCGTCGATCGCGTCCTTGGTTCCATGGAACCGTCTGACCTTCCCGTCGATCTCCACCTCCCCGGATGTGGGGATATAGGCGCCGCTCAGTATCTTCAGCAACGTCGACTTTCCCGCGCCGTTTTCGCCGAGAAGGCCATGCACGCTTCCCGCGTTGACCTCGAAGGAAATGGAATCGAGCGCCTTGACGCCGGGGAAGACCTTGCTGACCGACTGGAATTTGAGATAGTGCTGCATGATGTTGCTCCAGAATGGATACGAAATCCGAAGTGTCGATCCGGGGCCGGAACGGAAGGAACCGGCTGCCGGATCGACGTAGTTGCATGCGAGAAAACGCTAGAGGCCCATTTCCGTCATGACAGCTTTTTCATTCGAACGATTCATGAGAGCGCCGGCGGTAAGAATGAGTTTTTCCGGCTCCTTGCCGTTCTTGATCCAGTTGTACATGTTGGCGGCGGTCTCATACCCGTGGCGTTTCGGCGAAATCAGCACCGTGGCGAAGAATCCCGTGGGATCGGCCTTCTGGAACTCGACGTCAGCCGTGCCGGATCCGCCGATTCCGACGCCGATGACGTCGGCGGCCTTGAAGCCGCGGCCCTCGGTCGCACGGACTGCGCCCATGACGGTCTCGTCGTTGACGCCGAAAATGACCCAATGCTTGATCGTCGGATGCTTGGTGAGGACGACGTTGGCGGCGTTGAAACCGCCTTCGGTGTCGGTCGTCTTCTGGGGGGCGTCGAAGATCATCGCGGCGGGAAAGGCGTTCTTGTTCAGGACGGAAATCGCTCCCGTGCTCCGCTCCTTGGCGGTCTGGAGCTCGTAGAAGCTGACGGAAATCGCGCCGGTTTCGGAAGCCTTCCAGCCCCGGACCTTCATCTCGTCGACAATGGCCTGCCCGACGAGCTCGCCGATCTTGGTCGCGGAAATCCCCATGTGCGGGACCGATTCGATCACCTTTCCGTCAGGACCGATGAAGCGGTCGTCGACGCTCATGACCTTGAGGTTGTCCGCCTTCGCCTTCTGGACGATGGACGGCCCGAGCTTCGTGTCAGGGGTGCAGATGACGAATCCCTGGGCTCCCTGGGCTGCGAGGTTGTCGATGGCGGCAAGGACTTTCTCTCCGTCCGTCGCGCCAATCTTGACGACCTCGAACCCCATTTCCTTTCCCGCCTGATCGGCGAACTTCCACTCGTTCTGGAACCAGGGTTCCTCGGGCATCTTGACGAGAAAACCGATCTTGATGGGACCGTTGGCGAATACCGCCCCGGCCATGGTGAATGTCAACAAGGTGACAAGCGCCAACGTAGAAATCTTTTTCATTCAATTCCTCCTTTCGATAGATGATGGTATTAAAGCAATCATCAGGCCAAATTTTGTAAAATATAACTCTTTTTGTTGTTTTTTTATTTTGCCTGCATGGATGCGCCTGGGGCCCCTTCTTCCTTTCTCGCAATCAGTCCAGTATATACGAAAACGTCGACAACCGCCGCGAGATAGTGGCGCCCGCCGATGGGGCCTGGCCTTGTCGAAAACCGCGTCGATGGAAAGCCGAGGTCAGCCCAGGGTTCTCTTTTCGTCCATTGGCCGGGGCCATGTGAAATTTATTTCCCGTTTTCCTTGGGAGCCATGAAAGGAATTGCACATTCGGGCCAATTCAAGGGCCGTCGCCCTTTGTGGGACCCCTTTCCGGTGAATAAACTTGCCAACGTGCGGGAATCCGGGTATCCTTCCTCGATAATGAGTTATTCAATTCTTCTCGTTGACGACGAACACGAAATGTGCGTGTCGTTGAGCAAAATACTTGGCACCTACGGATATACGGTAATTTCCGTCCAGAATGCAAACAAGGCCATCGACAGTCTGCAGTCCGAACCCGTCGACCTCATTATCAGCGACATCAGGATGCCCGGCATGTCGGGCCTCGACTTCCTCAAGGAGCTGCACGCGATCAAGAAAGACGTGCCGGTGATCATGATCTCGGGGTACGCGACGGTCGATACGGTCGTCACCGCGATGAAGTATGGGGCTCTCAATTTCTACGAGAAGCCGATCAAGATACCGAAACTGCTCTCGGAGATCGCTCACATCGCCGAGGCGAAGGCTCGGCATCCCGTTCTTTCGGAGAAGGAGATCATCACCCAGAATCCCGTGATCCTGGAAAAGCTCCGGATGATCGAGAAGGCGGCACCCACCGACGCTCCCGTCCTCATCACGGGCGAGAGCGGAACTGGCAAGGAGCTTTTTGCCTCGGCCCTGCACGGCAAGAGCCGGAGGAGCGGCGGTCCGTTCGTGAAGATAAACTGCGCTTCGATCCCGGAATCACTTCTCGAGAACGAACTCTTCGGCCATGAAAAGGGCGCCTACACCGACGCGCACTGCGCTTATCGGGGCAAGTTCGAACAGGCCGAGGGAGGGACCATCTTTCTCGACGAGATCGCGGAGATGAGCATCCCCATGCAGGCGAAGCTCCTCCGCGTTCTGCAGGAGAAGGAGTTCGAGCGCCTGGGCTCCGACCACTCGGTCAAGGCCGACGTCAGGATCATCGCCGCGACCAACAAGGACGTGGCCATGATGGCCAAGTCCGGAACCTTCCGGCAGGACCTTTTCTACCGGCTTTCCGTCATCCACCTCGATATTCCGCCGCTTCGCGAACGTCGCGACGACATCATGCTGCTCACGAACCATTTCCTTTTCCTGTTCAACACGCAATACGGGAAAACGGTCGCCGGCCTTTCCACGGAAGTGAAGGAAATCTTCCTGCTCCATTCCTGGCTGGGCAACATCAGGGAATTGAAAAACTGCATCGAGCGGGCCGTCATTTTCTGCGAGGGTTCCCTTGTCACGACGGACGACCTTCCGAGCCAGTACAAGAGCGTCGAGACGCCCCGCCAGGACGACTTGCAGGGAATCTACGAAGCGGTGACCCGGGAGGTGATACTCGAAGCGCTGGAAAAATCCGGCGGCAACAGGCAGAGGGCCTCGGAGCTTCTCAACATCACCCGCCGGACCCTGTACAACAAGATGCAGAAGCTGGGCATGGAATGAGCGGGGAACGTCCGATCGTCCTCGAGATGCACAACGTCAGGTTTTCCTATGGATCGGTCGAAGCGCTCAAGGGCGTCGATTTCAACCTGTTCGCGGGGGAGATCCACGTCCTCACCGGTGACCACCGTTCGGGGAAGTCCACCCTCGCCGGCATCATCTCCGGGCAGCTGAAGGCCCAGGTCGGCACGATTTCCCTCAACGGGAAGGAACGGTACGGCGTCACGCCGATGGATTCTGTCGATCGCGAAATAGGGATGGTCTATCAGTTCCCGAAGATAGCCCCGTCGCTGAACGTGCTCGAGAACCTTTTCATGGGACGGATGCCCCACTTCCTGATCACCGCCCGGGACATGAAGCAGATGTACGCCCGATGCCGGGAGCTTTTCGGCATGTTCAAGATCGACATCGACCCGAACATGCTCGGCTCCAAGCTGACCGAGGGCCAGAAGGAGATGATCGAGCTGGCGAGGGTCATATCGCTCGGAACCTCCATCATCATCCTCGACGAGATTTCCTCGCGGTTGACGCCGCCCGAGATGGAGAACCTCTATCGGACGCTCACGACCTTCAAGGAAACGGGGAAGAGCGTCCTCTACATCACCTCGAACATGGACGAGGCGTTCCGCATAGCCGACAGGGTCACCGTGCTCCGGAACGGGGTTCGGCAAGGGACGGAGAATATCCGGTCGGTCGACCGGTCCCGCCTGATCAACCTCGCCTACAACTTCGCCCTGAATCGGGACAGCGCGCCGGACGAAAAACCCCAGCTCCTGTTCATCAACCGGTACGACGAATCGATCATCAGGGACCTCCCGACCGGCATCATCCTGCTCGACGCGGACAACGCGATCACCGTCAAGAATCCCGCGGCGGAAAAGATCTTCGGGCACTCCGGCCAGGCAAACGAGAAACGGAGGAATCCGGTCGACTTCGTCGAGTTCCTGTCGGGCCACGAAATCGAAAAACGCTCGGAGATCATCGAAGCGGTGACGAACCGGAGAACCTTCAGCTGGGAAAAACTCACGCTCGACGGAAACAAGATCATCAAGCTGAAGGTGTTTCCGCTCAGGGACGAGGCGAAGACCTTCATCAGCACCACGATTTTCGTCGAGGACGTCTCGATCGACTACGTCACCAAGGAATACCTGCTCCGGGCGGAGAAGGTCGCGTCGACGGCCGAGCTGGCGGCGGGGGTCGCCCACGAGATCAACAACCCCCTCGGCATCATCCAGAACTACGTCGAGCTCCTTCGCCTGAAGCCCCACGACGCCGACGAGGCGGATTCGATAAACCACATACAGGACGAGCTGAACCGCATCGTCGAGATCATCGGCAGCCTGCTCTCGTTCTCGAGGGTGAAGCAGTCGCCGGCGCGGATGATCAACCTCAACATGCTCCTGGACGAGATCCTGATCCTCGTCAGCCACAAGCTGAACGAGAAGCATATCGAGCTGCACAAGGACTATCGGGATTCCGACGTCGTGATCGAGGGCTACGACAACAAGCTCAAGCAGCTCTTTCTCAACCTGCTCGCGAATTCCATCGACGCGGTCCTCGACCACGGCACGATCACCATCAGGATCGAATGGAACCGGTCCGCCCGGAACGCCCAGGTGTCGATCGTCGACAACGGGCACGGCATTCCGCCCGAGATACGCAGCGATATTTTCACGCCGTTCTTCTCGACCAAGATGACCAAGACCAACACCGGGCTCGGGCTTTCCATCTGCCAGCACATCGTGGAGCTGCACAACGGGCTCATCACCTTTTCGTCGGATCCGGGGAAGGAGACCTGCTTCACCGTCAAGCTGCCCCGATAGCCGGGACAGGATCCGCGGCGCTGCGGACCGCTCTCGCGAAGGGACGAATCCCCGCCAAGGTCGCGGGATCGAAATGGGGGACACATGAAGACGAGGATCGAATCGACCGAATACCGGGGAGTCCGGGCCATCTCGCTTTCCAACGAGTCCCTCGCCGCCCTCGTCATTCCCTCGCGGGGGGGGAAGATCGCCTCGATCAGGCTCGCGCCGGACGGCGGGCCTTTTTCCGGCCGGGAACTCCTCGCCCAGCCGGAGGGGTCGGGGCCGCTCAACCCGGCCCGCTACGATTCCCCCTTTACCGGCGAGGAGGGCTGGGGCTTCGACGACACCTTCCCCGGCATCGATCCGCTTCCGTTTCCCTATTATCCGTGGGAAGGCATACCGGTTCCTGATCACGGCGAGCTCTGGTCCCTCCCTTTCGACGCGAGGATGGGGGACGACGGATCCGTTTCCCTGGAAACGCCGGGCATCAGGTTTCCATACCGCTTCACGAAAACGCTCAGCCTCGAGGGCTCGGTCCTGCTGATTTCCTACAGGATCGACAATCCGACGCCCTTTCCGTTCCGGGGCATCTGGACGGCGCACGCCCTTTTCAGGGCGGAGGAGGGGGCCCGGATCGAGCTGCCGGCGGGGACGACGGAAATCCTCAATGCGGTTCCGGGCCTCGCGTTCCCGGAGCGGGGCGGCCGTTATGGCTGGCCCCGAGGTCCCGACGGAATCGACCGTTCCCGGGTCCCGCCGATGCGGGGGATCCCAAACGCCTGGCAGAAATATTACTGCGGGAGCGGGACCGGCTCCTGCGGCATCGGGTACCCGGACGGTCTCTCGGTCTCGATGGACTGGGACGCCGCGACGCTTCCCTACCTCGGCATCTGGCTGAACGAGGGCGGGTGGAACGGGCAGTACAATATCGGCCTCGAGCCCTCGACCGGAGGGATGGACTCTCCCGAAGCCGCCAGGGCCTTCCGCATGGAAGCCGAGCCGATACCCCCTTTCGGCAGCGTCGGGTGGCGGCTCAGGATCGCGGCGGGGCTCAGGGAGTCCAGGGAGTCCTGAAGGATTCCCGCGATCCTCGCCGCGGCTCGTCCGGCAGGGTATCCGTCGAGGCTTTCTCGAGGATGGCGCGGAAGGCCCCGGGGGTCAGGCCCATCTCCTTCTTGAAAACCCGGGCGAAGTACTGGCTGGAGGAGAAGCCGCTCTGGAGCGCGACCTCCAGGATCGAGAGCCTGCCCTGGGAGAGCAGGCTCCCCCCCCCTCCTCGCCCCGCCCGCCCCCCCCCCGCCGCC
>DBTK01000129.1:0-19485 GCA_002307015.1 Spirochaetaceae bacterium UBA1318 | reverse complement strand
CCCTGGGAGAGCAGGCTCGCCGCCTTCCTGAGCCTGAGCCCCTGGAGGAAGTCGGTAGGGCTCATGCCGTAGGCGCGATTGAAGCTCCGTCTCAGGAAGCGGGAACTGACCCCCATTTCCGCGGCCCTTTCCTCGATGGCGATGGGCTCGCCGTATTCGTTGGCCAGGGCGAGCGCCAGTTCCCGGGCGACTCCGGCGGGTTCGGGCTCCGCGTTGGTGCCGGCATAGAACCCCTCGACCTCGCGCGAAAGCAGGATCAGGAGCTGGGCGAAAAGGAGCCTGAGCATCTCCTCCCGTCCGCGTTCGGGGTATTGGGATTCGTGGCGGATGTTCCGTATACAGGTGTTGAGCGATTCGTGGGGGAGCAGTTTCAGGAAGGCGCGCGTGGGAAGCCTCAGCTCGTCGAGGAAGGCGAACGACGTGTCGCGGAGGCGGGTTCCTGCGAGGTTCTCCATCGCGAACTCGAGCTGGACGATGGTGCAGCTCGAGCGCTCACGGGTGAAGAAATAGTGGGACACGTCGGGGTAGATGAGGAGGCAGTCGTTGACCCCGAGCCTGACGAGCTCGGTGCCGAACAGCATTCCGCATCCGCCCTCTTCGATCAGGTCGAGCTCGATGAAGCGGTGGGAATGGGGCCCGAAGGTATAGGCCCTCGGGAATTTCCGGACCGCCACATTGTCGATGGTGAACTGGATGTCCCGCGATTCCAGGATGCGGGCGATGAGGTCTGCGGTCCGGTCTTCGGCTTCAGGTCCCGTGGGCATGTCGGGAAGCACATGACCGTCCGCCCTCCCGGACGAGGCGTCGATCCCTTCCTTGCGGTTCCCGCAGATCTCGATCATCGCCCGTATGTCCCGTATTTTCGTCCCGCCTCGTAGAACGCGTCGATGTTCGCCAGGCCGGTGTCCGATTGCAGGTGGTGGGCCCCCGCCAGGATGAAGCCTCCGCCGCTTCCGCAGCCTTCGACGAGGCGTTTCACCTCGGCCGTGACCTCGGTGGCGCTGCCGAAGGGCATGATCCTCTGAACATCCATCGCGCCGAACAGGGTGAGCTGCTGGCCGTACTTCCGTTTGACCGTCAGCGGATCGATTGCCAGGGGCTGGACGGGATTGAGCACGTCGAGGCCTATCTCGATCATCTCGGGCAGGATGGCCTCGCAATTTCCGCAGGAGTGGTAGGCGATCTTGATGTCCGGGTTGAGCTCCTTGAATTCCCTGAAGAGCTTCGCGTACCGGGGCTTGAGGTATTCGCGCCACATTTCGGGGGAGATCATCATGGCCGTCTGCGTGGAAACGTCGTCGCCCATCCACACCATGTCGACTCCCATTTCGATGTATTTCCTCAGCGCCTGCCGCGGGAATTCCATCACCGTGTCCATGAGTGCGTTGACGTAGCCGGGATTGAGGGCGAGGTCCATCAGGAACTGGTCCAGGCCGCGAAGGTACCACGCGGCCTCGAAGATGCTGCACTGACAGGAGCCGACGATCCAGTAATCCCTTCCGTAGCGATCCAGAATCTCCTCCATCGGCTTGTAGAGGGCCGGATCCGTCGGGTCGGGGATGCTGTACGAGTCGAGCCTGGATTCATCCCCCGCGAGGGGGAAATCGACGATCTCGGTATAGTGGCCGCTCGAGTTGTAGACGTTCTTCCAGGTGATGCCGAAGGGGCAGACGTAGGTCGAATCCTCGTTCATGTAGTAGCTCATCTCGAGCCCGACGCAGCCCTTGACGATGTCGTTGCCCATGTAGACGCCGATGTCGGCTTCGTCGCTGGCGCTTCGTTTCCGGAGGAGGGCGGCCGTTTCCGGCGTATAGGTGGCGAAAAGGGGGACGCGGTCGGCCTCGCGGTGCTCGATCGTCGTCCTGACGCGCTCTTTCGAATTCATGGTTTCCTCCATCCCTCGGCGGGATGGCTCATCCTACCGCGGGCGACGCGGGGCGGTCGTGCAGCTATCCTCGCGATCGCGGGGGATTTTGTGCACTTTTCGGAACCTTTCGCCCCTCAGTACAGATTGTCGTTCGAATTGACGGCGAATTCGAAATAGGGGCGGTCGCGGCGGCCCGGTATCAGGGGGACGCGGCCGTCGTCGATGATCCGGTGGAAGCCGTTCTGGAAAACGTCCCTGATCCTCTCGGAGTCCCAGCCCGCCGAAACCCTGAAAATCCGTATGCCCGCGCCGAGGTAGAGGATGCCGGCCGAGCGGTTCGCGCCGACGTGGTGGCTCATGTCGTAGGTCTCGCCCCAGTAGAGCCGGCCGTTCCCGTCGGTGGAGCCGGTCCACATCTTCGTGCCCAGGAAGAGGCTGACCGGCTCGGCGAGGATCCTGAACCTGGAGCCGAGCTCGAGGGCGGCCGTGCGGTACTCGTCCCTGAAGCGGAGGCCGAAGATGTCGTCCTCGAAGACGAGGCCGATGGAGCAGTCGTCGGTCCTGTAGACGTAGGAGATGAGGCCGTTCGTCTGGCTCGTTCCCCAGGTGTCGAGGAAGGCGAGCCATTCGAAACGGATTTCGTGGGCCCGGGGAATTTGCGTCCCGCCCCAGGGGGAGAAGGCTGAGGCGTGGGGGCCGAACCCCGCCTCGGTTCCGATGCCGAAATTGCCGACCGGGCTCGGGCCCTCGATGCCGAGGTAGGATGCGTCGTACTCTGCCGTGGCGAAGCCGTCGACGCCGGCGAGGACGGGGCCCAGGGTACCGGAATCCTCGAGCCGACCGGAAAGCCCCGTCCTGTTGACGTGGGTTCCCAGCTCGAGACTGGGGGCGGCCGACGCCGAAAAGCCTTCGCCCCAGGCCGTCGCGCCGGCGAGGACGGCGATCGCGAGCGCAGCCGGGAGCCAGGCGGCCTTTCCGGTCGCCCGGACGAGAGTCGGGATCATCGCGCCTCGTTACTGCCGAAGGCGTACGAGAAGGTCACGCCGAGCGAGCCCCTGATGCCGCTCGAGCCGGTGGCTGCGAAGTAGGCGTTGTTCTGGGCGTCGTAGGGATCCTCGGCGTAGGACGCCACCTCGACGAGGGCGAGGCTGTCCCAAACGTAGCCGATCGCCGCCTTCACGCCGAGTTTCCAGTTGTCCCTACCGTAGCTCGTGGCGCAGGTGAAGGCGAGGGTCTTCTGGATGGCCCCGTTGTCGAGCAGGTGGGTGCCGCCCCCGAAGTCCCGCCAGGACGAGTCCTTGCCCCAGGGGTTCGCCGGGGACTGGGTTCCCGTGAAGGCGAGCTCGAGTCCCAGGGTGTAGGGAATGGCCTCGAACACGTTCGAGTAATCCGTTTTGATCGCGACGCAGTTCTCGCCGTGGATGAAGCCGATGTTGCTGTCGGTCGGCCAGATCGTCGCGTCTCCGCCTGAGTACTGGGTCGCCGGGTAGTAGGTGTAGCCGTAGGACACGTTCGTGCCCGGCTCGAAGGTGTACTGGGTCGCGAGGGCCCCGTAGAGGCCGAAGGTCCCGTACTCGGTCTTGGTCCGGCCCCCGGTCGAGACGGCGATCTTGTTCGGGTTCAACAGGGCCTTCGGCCTGAGGATGGCGTTGGCGCTGAAATCGTCGATCAGGATCTGGCCGTAGGCGTAGAGGCTGTCGTCGGTATAGTCGCAGAGGAAGCCGACGATGGCGTTCTGGTCGGCCGAGACCGAACTCGTCCCTTCCTTCCAGGGGTTGGCCGAGCTCCGGATGTACTGGAGGAAGTAGCTCGGGATAGGACTCAGGAAGTCCTCGACGTCGAAGGACCGGCCGGTATAGACGGAGGCGTCCTCGTAGGCGATGCGGAACTTCCCCAGGTGGACCCCGTAGTTCTTGAAGTTCATCCCCCGGTCGGGCCAGTTGTAGTGGGAATTGACGTTGAGCTGGACCCACCGTGTTTCATAGAAGAAAAAGCCGTTGTCGTAGGTGAAATCCCCCGAAAGGGCCGAGTTTCGGTTCGACGAGAAGAAGAGGGAGTAGGGGGAATCGACGATGTCGGTCTGGGCGAAGCGGCCGGCCTTGAAGCCGACGTAGCCGCTCTTGTAGCCGACGCCGGCCTCCGGCATCAGGAAGTAGATGCTGTGGTAGTAGTCGGGCTGGGGAGAGGAGAACTTGCCGTCGGTCGACGTGTAAAGCTCGCCGAAAAAGTCCCATCCGCCCTCGGCGTGCTCGAGCTTGAAGTCCATGGTCGGGAAGACGCCGGACTTCGCGCCTGGATCGTCGTTCTTCGCCTGGAAGCCGGGGGTGACCGTGATCTCGACGGCGGAAAGCCCCGCCGCGGTGATGATGATGGTTGCGAGAAGGGCGAGGTATTTCCGTGCTGTTTTCATGGTGTGCTCCTAATCAAATTTTGAGGCCACAGGAAAGGGCGAGCTCCCAGGAGTTGTCCTTCGCGTTTCTGACGTTGCCGGCGTTCCACCGTCCCGTCCAATGGAGTCCGCTTCCGATCGAGAGCCAGGGTTTCGGGCTCCAGGTGGCCGAGGCGCCGAAGACGAGTGAGGTCTCCACGATGCCCGACGGGGTTTTCTTCGCCGAGTCCTCCGCGCTCCGGTTGTTCACGCTGTCGATCCCGTTCTCGCCCGAGAACCTCAGGGCCCCGTCGAGCGAGACGAGGGGGCCGCGGAAGAAGTCGTAGCCGACCGAGCCCTTCCAGAGCACGGTGTCCGGTCCGTACTCGAAGCCGATCCACTGGGCCGAATACTTGTCGCCCGACATGTTCGAGTGCAGGGGACGGTCGTAGAGGTAGCTGATGTTCGAATTGAGGTTGGCGGGGTCGGTCGAGGCCGTCGTACCCGCGAGGATGTAGTCGTAGGGGGTGGTGTAGACGACGAGGCCTGAAACCCTGAGGAAACCGGTTCCGAGGGGATAGCGGACCTTGGCCCCGGCGAGGGCCCCGTAGCCGTTCGGGATGTCGCTCACCGCGTTCGGCCAGAAGATAAGCTTGAAGGGATCCTCGATCTCGTTCATCTGGAACTGGAAGAAGAGGTCGGTGTAGCGCCACGGCGAGGCGTTCACCTCGATTCCAAGTTCGCTTCCTGTCCCCTTCTGGAAGTCGTTCGATCCGTCACCGTTCGCGTCGTAGTCGTCCCAGGGCAGGTAGCCGTGGAAGACCATGAGGGGGTTGAAGTAGCGGAGCTCGAGCGGCGCGTGGCCGACGAGGGTCCCCTCCGTGAGGCCGATCGAGACCCTGTCGAAGAGGGAGAAGTCGAGGCGGTGCAGGTAGAGGTAGCGGTTCACGTTGAGCTCGGCGACCAAACCTGAGTACTTGAAGGACGGGGTGAACAGCGAGAACCGGGCGAAATCGTAGAACTCGGCGTTCGAGGAAATGGTGAGGTTGTCGTCTCCAGCGCCCCCCATCGAGAGCTTGTCCCGCGCTATCGTCACCGTCCAGTAATCCCCGCCCGCGCTCATGAGGGTGCGGAAGGGGAAGTTCATGTCGAAGACGAGGGGGTGGGCGACCATGTCCATCGCGTTGACCCCGGTGGAGCCCGAAAAGCCGTAGTTGACCGCGTTCGGGTCCTCCTTCGCGGCGAAGTCGCTGAAGCCGTAGACCGAGTTCCCGAACCAGAACTCGAGCGGAACCGAGACGAGAGGAGCCCGCTTCGAGTAGCCGTCGATCCAGGGGATGTCGTCGTCGGATCGCCAGTTTCCCTCGAGGTTGAGGGCCGCCCCTGCGGTGAAGCCCAGGCTGCCGCTGCTGAATTTCGGCTTTTCGTTCAGGGCGGCGAGGATCCGGTCGTAGGCGGCCCGTCCCGCCTCGGAAAGGCCGGCCGGGTCGATCCGGTCGAGGAGGCCCCGTATCTCGGCGTCGGGGAGGGGGAAGGTCGGGGAGAGGATGGTCTTGCCGGATTCGGCGTATATCGATTCGAGGTCGTCGGCGACCGCGCTGCCGACCGGACGGATCTTCTGGGCGTTGGCGAAGGCCGTCCCGTCCTCAGCGTTCGCCGCGAGGGCGAAGCCGAAGGCGATGACCGCGAGGGCGAGGAGGCTTCGACCGGTGTGGGTGCGCATGGGTCGACTCTATACCGGCAAGGATCGAAGGTGCAAGCTCCGCCCGGCCCCGTTCGGGACCATTTTTCGTTTCCGTACCATTTGATACCGCCTGATCAGCGCCGTTTCGATAGTATCGATGGTGCAAGGGAGGAATGATGAAGAGGAAAATCATCACGATCGACGAGGATCTCTGCGACGGCTGCGGCGCGTGCACGACGGGCTGCCCCGAGGGGGCCCTCAGGGTCGTCGACGGCAAGGCGAGGCTCGTGGGCGACCTGCTCTGCGACGGTCTCGGCGCCTGCCTCGGGACCTGCCCGAGGGGAGCCATCTCGGTCGAGGAACGGGAAGCGGTGCCCTACGACGAGCGGGTCGTGATGGAATCCATGATCCCCAAGGGCGAGGCAATGATCAGGGCCCATCTCGATCACCTGAGGAGCCACGGCGAGGACGGCTTCCTGAAGACGGCCGTCGCCGTTCTCGAGGAGAGGAACCTGGCTTCGGCCTTCGGGCCCGCCGCTGATCTCGCGCCGTCCCCTCGGGCGGCGGCCCACGAGCCTCCCGCGGGATGCCCCGGCCTCAGGTCCTTCGCCTTCCGGCAGGGATCGGCGGCTCCGGTGCCGTCGGGCTCCGGAATTGCAGAGGGCTTCCTTGCCGGCGAGGCGGCTTCCCGTGCGGCGACTCCAGCCCGGTCAGAGCTGCGTCAATGGCCGATCCAGCTCCACCTGATCAATCCTCGCGCGAGCCAGTTCCAGGGCGCCGCCCTCCTCCTCGCCGCCGACTGCGTCGCCTTCTCCGTCGGGGACTTCCACGAACGGTTCCTGAAGGGACGCGCCCTGGCCATCGCCTGCCCGAAACTGGACGAGGGGCTGGACCGGTACACGGAAAAGCTGACGGTCCTGATCGACGAGGCCAAGGTGGACACCATCACCGTCGTCAGGATGCAAGTGCCCTGCTGCGGCGGCATCACCAGGATGGCCCTCGAGGCCAGGTCGAAGGCCCATCGGAACGTGCCGATCAAGTCCGTCACCGTCGATCCCGAGGGCACCATGCTCGAGGAGGTCTGGCTATGAGGATTGCGGGACAGCGATGGCGGGGAGGTCCGGCGTGGGAGCCTATCGAACGGCCCCGGCCGGCCGGGTAATCAGGAGATGTCCCTGCAGCTTCCCCGGTCGATCAGCTGCTGCTTGATTTTCAGCACGTAGCTCTCCTCGGGTTTCTTCTCGAGCCGATTGATCATCATCTCCGCGCTGAATTTCCCGAGCAGCTCCGGACTGGTCGTCATCGTCGTCATCCGGGGAACGTAGGGTTCGTTGTAATCCAGCACACCGCCCGAGGCGATGATGCTGACGTCTTCCGGGTAGGACAGTCCCATCTCCCGCAATACCGGAATCGAGTGGGCGGCCAGGTAGTCGTCGACGAAAAAGATGGCCGTCGGCTTATCCCTTTCGGCGAATACGGCCCTGAGCTTCCTTTGTATATCGTCGTTGTCGTTGATGTCCAGGTGAAGCTTGCGCTCCGGCGGAAGGACGACTCCGTGCTCGTTGATCGCCTTGTAGAAGCCGAGGAACCGGTCGCTCAGAGTCGCCGGCAGCTGGTAGATGTCGAACTCGGCGTAGACGATGTTCCGATGGCCGAGGTTCAGCAGGTGCGAGGCGGCCTCGTAACTGCCCTGGAAGTTGTCCGCGCAGACGGTATGGAACTGCATCTGGAACTGGCTGTTGATGATGATGACGACGGGGATCGATGCCTCCTCCAGGCTCGCAAAGAGCTTTTCCCTGCCGAAATGCATCGAGAACACGGCGACGGCGTGGGAATCGATCACCTGCTTGTAGATCTCGTTGTCGCTCATGTCGTAGCTGATCGGTATCAATATCGTAAGGTAGTTGTGCCTGGCCAGGTGCTCCTGGAGCTTCAGCGTCACCTGGCGGAGGATGTTCCAGGTGTGGGCGAGCTTGTGGTCGAAATGGAAGAGCACGGCGATGCTGTTGAACTTGCTCGAGTAGATCGGCGCGCCCTTGAAGTAGCCCAGGTCCTCGGCAGCTGCCTTCACCTTTTCCTGGACCTCTTTCGAGATCTTGCCCTTCTGGGAGAGCACGAGAGAAACGGTCGAGGAGGAAACCCCCGCCTGCTTCGCGATATCCACTAACGTTGGCTTTGACATGCAGTTCCCTGTATTTATCGAAGATACCATGCCTCATAGCATAGACCATCACCCCGGAATCATACAATATTGAGTAAAACAATTCAATATTTGAATCAATAATTTCATTTATTTAATAAAATATTTATTGACAAACGAGAAACGATATCCCTATAATCCTGGCAATGGCAAACCTCCCTTCCCGGGATTCGGACTGGTTCCGGTAGGGCTGCCGTTTTTCGCGCCGTCGAATTGCGCGACTATCCGTCTCGAACGGATTTATCACCAATAAGGAGAATTTCATGAGAACTGGATTCAAACGCGGAGCCCTGTTGATCGCGGCGATGCTGTCCCTGACCTCGATGATCGTCTGGGCGGCGGATGCGCCGAAAAAGTTCACCCTCGGACTGGTATCGATCACCGTGAACGATTCGAGCAACGCCAGGTTCATCAAGGGCGCCACCGACGCGGCGAAGAAGCTCGGCTGGGACACGGTCGTCATCGATGCCCATGGAAACGCGGACGAGGCGAACGCCGCCTTCCAGAACCTGAGCCTTCGTGGCGTCGGGGCCATCATCGATCTGGTCTTCCCCGTTTCATCCCTGGGCGCGGGACTGCGGGCCGCGGACGACGCGGGCGTGGTCGTCGGAACCTGGGGCGGCGGACTGGGCGACAAGGTCGCCGCGACGAACGGCACGGGCGGAATCCAGGCCCAGCCGATCGTCGAGCAGATGGTCAAGGACATGGGCGGCAAGGGATCGATCCTCGCCCTGACCTACCATGCCGGCCAGGTCGCCCGGGAGCGGGAGAACGTCCTCGACGCCATCGTCGCGAAATATCCCGGCATCAAGGTGACGAAGAACGAGGTCAGGATTCCCGGCTACCTTCAGGACGGCGCCGAGTTCGCCTCCGCCTGGCTGGCCTCCCATCCCAAGGGAAGCGGACCGCTGGCGATCTGGGGATCCTGGGACGACCCCGCCCTCGGTGCGATCTCCTCGCTCAAGCAGCAGGGCCGGAACGACGTGAAGGTCTATGGACAGAACGGCAACGTCGACGCTATCGTCGCCGTCAAGGACGGATGGATGACCGCGACCGCCTGGGCGGCAGTCGAGGAGGAAGGCCGGGTGATGGTCGAGACCCTCGCTCTGGCGGGAACGCAGAAGGGTTCGTGGAAGCCCAAGGCCGTCGAGGTTCCCGTCATCGTCGTGAACGCGGAAACCATCAAGGGATTCCTGCAGAAATACCCCGAAGCCGGCGGCAAATAAGCCGGCCGACATCGAAAAACATCCTTTTTGAGGAGTACGTCTTGGTAGACAATCCGCCGAAGCCCGGCGACCTGAATGCTTCCAGCAGAACGAGCGGAAATCCCTTCCTGAGGATCACCGGCCTCAACAAAAGCTTCGGCGGCGTACAAGCCCTGAAGGATGTCGATCTCGAGGTCTATCCCGGCGAGGTTCACGGATTGATAGGATCCAACGGAGCCGGGAAATCGACGCTGATCAAGATCCTCTCGGGCGATATCCAGAAGGATTCGGGCGATATCTTCCTCGAAGGGGAACGTCTCGCCATCCACCGGCCCCAGGACGCCTACAGGCTGGGGTTCAGCTTCATCCATCAGGAATTGAACCTGATTCCGAAATTTTCCATCATCGAGAACTTGAGCCTGGGATTCCGGAAGCCGACACGATTCGGCCTGATCGACTGGAAGGCCGTACAGCGCAACGCCGCCCAGGTGGTCGAGCGGGTGGGGCTGACCCATCCGCTCGACACGCCGGTGGAGGAGCTCAGCGTCGCCGACCAGTGGCTCGTCTCGATCGCGCACGCCCTGATGCGGGAGATCAGGGTGATCTCCATGGACGAGCCGACGGCCTCGCTCTCGTCGGAGGAATCCGAGAGGCTGTTCAAGGTCATCCACGACCTGACGACCGAGGGCGTGGCCGTGCTCTACGTCTCCCATCGGCTGGACGAGATACTCTCCCTTTGCGACGGAATCTCGGTTTTCAAAGACGGCCTGTGCGTGCTGACGACCGACCGGCAGCACGCGACGAAGAAGTCTCTCGTCGAGGCCATCGTCGGCGGCCAGGTCAGCGACGGCGACCTGACGCCCCTCACCGACATCGACGCCCGGCCGGTCGTGCTGGAAACGAAGGGCCTCTCGCGCGGCGAGAAGGTCGTGAACGTTTCGCTTTCCCTCCACCGGGGAGAGGTTCTCGGCCTGGGAGGACTGGTCGGCTCGGGGCGGACCGAATTGGCCAATCTCCTCTTCGGCATCGATCGCCCCGACTCGGGGGAGATCCTCCTCGAGGGCAGGGCCTTCGCGCCGAGAAGTCCGAGCGAGGCCATCAAGCGCGGCATCGGCCTCGTGCCGGAGGAAAGGCGGAGCCAGGGCCTGATCCTCAAGGACAGCGTCGACTTCAACGTCAGCCTCACGAACCTGAAAAGCCTCAGGATCCGGAAGTACATCTTCCTCCTGAACCGGAGGCTTTCGGCGAAGATCACGAACGCCGCGATCAAGCGGCTCCAGATCAAGACGCCCTCGATCCAGTGTCCGGTCGTCAACCTCAGCGGGGGCAACCAGCAGAAGGTCGTGATCGGAAAATGGCTCTCGAGGGAACTCAAGGTCTTCATCCTCGACGAACCCTCGCGCGGCGTCGACGTCGGCGCCCGAGCCGAGATCCACGCCAAGATCCGGGAGCTGGCGGCGGAGGGAACCGGCATCATCGTGATCTCCTCCGACAACGAGGAGCTCCCCCGGGTCTGCGACACGGTCATGGTCATGTCCGAAGGAAGGGTCGTCGGGACCTTGAAGGGAAAAGAGATAACGAAAGAAGCCATTCTATACAAGAGTTTCGAACACCCCGCCCTCGAGCGGGGGTAATTCAATTGTTGCAAGGTAGGTCGCGATAATGGTGCAGCCGGGAAAGAGGAAGGGTAGCAAGCATGGGACGCTCTTGGCGGTCAGTAAATTCGGAACGATAATCGGCTTGGTCATCATGTTCCTGGCCTTCTCGATCGCGGTGCCGACCATCTTCCCCACGTTCAGGAACATGGTCAACATCGCGAATCAGGCGACCCTGTCGGCGATCATTTCCGGCGGTCTGACCGTCGCGCTGATCATCGGCGAGATGGACCTCAGCATCGCCAACGTCGCCAGCTTTTCCGGCGTCCTCGTGACGGGCCTGATGGTCCAGTCGGGCCTGCCCGTGTGGCTTTCGGTCGTCATCGTCATCGCCATCGCGGCCTGCATCGGGATCGTCAACGGCCTCATCATCACCAAGCTGAAGGTGAACTCGGTCGTCGCGACCCTCGGTACGGGAAGCATCGTCATCGGCCTGAACTACGCCTACGCCCAGGGCGTGCCGATAGCCTCCGGCCTTCCCGAACCCTTCAAGCAGATCGCCTTCGGGAAATTCCTCGGGATACCGAACAACATCGCCATCATGGCCGCCGTTCTTCTCGTTCTCTGGATCTTCCTGAACTACACTGAGTGGGGCATCCAGCTGAAGGCGACGGGAGGGAACGCCTCGGCCGCGAGGCTCTCGGGCATCCGGGTCGACCGGATCAAGATCCTCGGCATGTCGATCGCTTCGGTTTGCGCCGCCATCACCGGCATACTCCTCGCCTCGCTGATCGGCTCCGGAACCTCGGGGGCCGCCGACGGCTACCTCATGCCGGCCTTCGCCGCCGTCTTCCTCGGTTCGGCGACCCTCCGCGACGGCGACTTCCACATCGTCGGGACCCTCGTCGGAGTGTTCTTCATCGGCATCGGATTCAACGGGCTCGCCATCTTCGGCGTCCCGACCTTCGTCCAGTACTATTTCCGGGGCGGCATCCTGATCCTGGCCGTCGGGCTGAGCTCCGTCGCCCGCGTGCTCGCCGCCAAGTGATCGCGGTTCCCAAGGAGGTCGAAATGGCTAACTATTCCATCTGGCTGGTCGAATACGCATTCTGTTCCACGCAGCCCGTCTCGAGCATCGTGTACGGCAGGCACAATCAGGGCGTGTGCACCATTCCCTTCAGCTTCATGATCCTCAAGGGAAACGGCCATGTCGTGGCCGTCGATACCGGCTACTACGACGAGGGCTACGGCCACGAGCTGACGGTCAGGTTCGGCGTCGACAGGGTCAAGCCGATCGACGCGGCGATGGGCGAGATCGGCATCAGGGGCGAGGATGTCGATACCGTCATCATCACCCATGCGCACTACGACCATATAGGCGGCATCAGGGCCTTCCCGAACGCCCATTTCTACCTTCAGCAGAAGGAACTCCTGGACTGGCTGAAGGTCCTCGCCCTTCCGAAGGAATTCGAGTCCCTCTCGATCGCCGTCGACCCGAACGACATCAAGGCCGTGATCGACCTGATGACGCAGAAAAGGCTTACCCTCGTCGAAGGCCCGCTTTCGGACGTGGTTCCCGGCGTCTCCCTCGTGCCGCTTTTCGACAGCCACACCTACGGCCTGCAGCTGGTGACGGTGAGCAACACGGATGCGAAGGGCGGGGCCGATCCCTTCGTTTTCACGAGCGACGCCTGCTACTCCTTCGAGAACTTCGGTCCCAAGGGTGAATTCGCCGTCTATTCCCCCGTCGGCTTCGGCGTCGGCAACCTGACGGAGATGGTCAGGGCCCTCGATACGATCCGGCGTCTGGCGGGAAACCGGCTCGACCGGATGATCATACCCCACGACTCGAACATGTGGCGGTGCCATCCCTCGATCGGAACCTCGGGCGGCATGCACGTGGCCGAGATCGCCCTCGCCAAGGGCGAGGCTTCCCGGATCCGGTAGACGACAGGGTTTCACCGGACGATCGTGACGGCCTCTCCCTCGTTCAGGAAACTCTGGCCGTCGAGGACGACCTCGTCCCCCTCGGCAGCGCCCGAGACGATCTCGGTGACCGTTTCGTTCGCGGTTCCGACCCGGACCCGGGTTTTCCTCGCGATGCCCGAGGCCGCGACGAAGACCCACTCCTCCCCCGATTCGACGAAGACGGCCTGGTTCGGGACGACGAGGACATCCCTCCTCTCCTCGAGCGGGAAGGCCAGGCGGGCCAGGGTTCCGGGCCTGATGGCCCGGGCGGGGTTGGCGAGCCTCACCTTGACCTCGTAGAGCCCGGTCCGGGGATCGGCGGCGGGGCTCACCGAGGCGACCTTCCCGGTCGTCCCTTCCGTCCCGCCCGCGGCGAGGCCCACCCCGACCGGCATCCCCGGCTTCAGGCCCGACACGGCGTTCCCGGCCACCTCGGCCCTCGCGAGGACGGTCGAATCGTCCATGACGACGAAGGCCGCGGTCGAGCTCCCGACGAGTTCCCCGACCTCGACGTTCCGCATGAACACCACCCCGTCGATGGGCGAGCGCACGACCGTGTTCTCGAGCTGGTTCCTCGCGAGCTCGGCCTGGGCCCCCGCCTGGTCGGCCTGGGCGGACACGACCTCGGTCGACTGGGGACCCGAGCGGTCCTCCAGGAGCTTGAGCGAATCCTTCGCCGCCTCGAGCTGGATTCCTGCGGCCTTGAACCTGGCCTCGACGTCGTCGAACTGCCGACGGGCGACGACGCCGCCGTCGAAGAGCGCCTTGGTCTTTTCGTAGGCGCTTTTCATGTCGTCGTACTGGACCTGGGCCTGGTCGACCGCGGCCCTCGCCTGGAGGAGCTGCTGGCCGAGGGAGGAATCGTTCGTGCGGTTGAGGTTGGCTTTCGCGCCTGAGTAGGCGGCATCGGCCTGTCGGTACTGGGCTTCGTAATCCTGGGACTCGAGGGTGAAGAGGACCTCGCCCTTCCCGACCTTCCGTCCGACGTCCGATCCCACCGAGGCGACCCTCCCCGGAACCTTGGCCATGACGGCGACCTGGATTTCGGGCTCGACCCTCGCGGCGTACACCGTGGTCACGGTGAAGCTCGAGCGGCTCACCGGGGCGACCCTGACCGCCCGGGCCGGCTGGACTCGGGGGGCCTCCTGCTTCCGGCAGCCGGCGGCGACGAGGATGATGAGAAGGCCGATAGCGAGCGGGAAAAGTCGGACCGTTATCGAAATGGGGAGCGTCAGCGCCGTCGATGGGCTTTCAGTTCGCATTGGTTTCCTCCGTGGCAGCTCCGGCCGTTTTTCGCACCTTCCGGGAGTTCCTCGCGTCGTCGATCAGGGTGTAGGCGACGGGAAGCAGGATGGGAGAGAGCATCGTCGAGGTCACGAGTCCCCCGATCAGGACGATGGCCATGCTCGACTTCACCTCGCTCGAGGCCCCGGCCGAGACGGCGAGGGGGAGCATCCCGGCTATCATCGTGAAGGAGGTCATGATGATGGGCCTCAGTCTCGTGACCCCGGCCTCGAGCAGGGCCTCGCGGAGCGGCAGACCCCGCCTCATCAGGGTGTGGGTGTAGTCTATAAGGAGGGTCCCGTTCTTCGAGATCAGGCCGTCCAGCATGATGAAGCCGATCAGCGAGATGAGGTTGATCGATTTTCCCGTGAGGGCGAGGGCGCACATCGCCCCGACGATCCCGCAGGGGAGGGAGAGCATCCGGATCGCCGGGGTGAGGAAGGAGTCGTAGAGAAGGATCAGGATCATGTAGACGAGGAGGATCGAGGCGGCGAGAGCCCAGCCGAGGGACCTGAAGCTCTCGCTCATGTTCGCCGAGTCTCCCCCGAAGGACCAGGTGTAGCCGGCGGGAAAGTCGATTTTCGAAAGCCCCGCCCTGATGTCGGCGAGGGCCCGGCTTAAGGCGCGGCCCTGGAGGTTGCCCTGAATGACGACGACGTTGTGCCGCTCGTGACGCTCCAGGCTCATCGGGGCGTCCGTCCTCTCGAACGAGGAAATCTGGCCGAGGGGAATCCTGGATCCCGCGGGGTTGCGGAGGGCGATTGTGGCGAGTTCCTCGGGACTCCTCGTCTGGTCCTCGCGGAAGCCGACCACGACGTCGTACTCCTCCCCCGCGTTCCGGTAGACCCCCGCCTTGGTTCCCGCGAGGGCCGTCCTCAGGGCGAGGGCGGCGTTGCCCGCCGAAAGCCCGTAGGCGCTCGCCGCGAGCCGGTCGATGCGGACCGAGATCTCGGTCTGGCTCGTCCGCATCGAGTTCTCGATGTCGACAGCCCCCTCGATCGAGCGCACCACGGCCTCGGCCTCTCGGCTCAAGCTCGCGAGAATGGCGCGGTCGGGCCCCGCTATCGTGAGGATGATCGCCTTCTGTCCCGCGATCGAGGTCTGGCCGACGATCCCGGCCTCGGTGACCGAGAACTGGGTGCCGGCGAGTCCGGCGCCCCAGGCTCGGAGCTCGCGGGCGACCGTCGCCTGGCTGTTCCTCCGCTCGCCCTTGTCCTTCAGCTTCACGGTGAGCCTCGCGAGGTTGGTGCCCGAATCGGTCCCGATCTGGCTGAAGACGTCGCTGACCTCGGGAAGGGAGGCGAGGTGGTCCTCGACGATCTTCACCCTCGAATCGGTTTTTTCCACGTTCGCTCCGGCCCCGAGGTTGATGTCGATGATGAGCTTTCCCTGGTCGAAGCTCGGGAGGAACTCGCTCGGTATCGCGCCGAAGACGACAAGGGCGAGGCTCGCGACGACGGCGGCCGAGACCAGGGCGATGACCTTCCACCGGTTCCTCAAAGCTTGTTGGAGGAACCGCCGGTAGGCGCCCTTGACGCTTTCCTCGAAGAAACGGCCGAAGCGGGTTTTCGGGGCGCTCTGCCCCGTTTCATCCGCGAGAGGCTTTTCACCCGAAAGCATCCTCGAGGCGAGCATCGGGGTCAGGGTGAAGGAGACGAAAAGGGAGAAGAGCGAGGCGAACACGACGGTGAGCCCGAACTCCCTGAAGAACTGGCCGACGAGATCGGTGAGAAAGGCGACGGGGGCGAAGACCACGACGTCGCAGAGGGTGATCGCCACGGCTGCGAGCCCGATCTCCATCCTTCCCCTGACGGCAGCCGTCCTCGGGTCCTCTCCCGAGGCGATGTGGCGCGAGACGTTCTCGAGGATGACGATCGAATCGTCCACGAGGATGCCGATCGAGAGGGCGAGGGCGGTGAGCGAGAGGATGTTCATCGTGAACTTGAAGAGGAACATCATGAAGAAGGTCGAGACGAGGGAGGTCGGAATGGAAACGAGGACGATGAGGGCGGACCGCCACCGCCTGAGGAAAAGGAAGAGCACGAGGGCCGTGACGAGGACGCTCTCGAGGAGCTCCCGCTCGGTATCGGCGATGGAGGCGTCGATGAACCAGGTCGCGTCGTTCGCAACCCTGACCGTCATGCCGGGAGGAAGGGCCTTCCGGCTTTTCTCGAGGGACTTCTTGACGAGGTTCGCCGTCTCGACCACGTTCGCGTCGCTCCGCTTCATCACCATGATCCCGATGGCCGCCTCCCCGTTCATCCGGACGAGCTTCGTCGCTTCGGGGTATTTCAGCTCGACGCTCGCGACCTCCGAGAGCGGGACGGTGCCCCCTCCCGCCGACGGGATGCGGAGGTCGCGTATCTCGGCGACGGAGCCGAACTCGCCCTCGACCCTGACGACCCGGTCTGTTCCCCCCTGTTTCGAAAGGCCCGCGGGAACCGTCACGTTGTTGGCCTGGAGGACCTGGATCAGGGTCTCCAGGCTCACCCCGTAGTAGTCGAGGGCAATGCGGTCGATCCTGACTTCCAGCCGCTTTTTCAAGCCGCCGCCCAGGCTTACGTTGCCGACCCCGGGCAGGTTCTCGAACGACTGCTTCAGGGCATCGGCGCGGTCGTAGAGCAGCTCGTAGGGAACCTTCCCCGAAACCGAGACGATGAGGATGGGTTCCTGGTTCATGTCGTACTTCCGGATGACCGGTTTTTCCGCGTCGGCCGGGAGCTGGTCGACCATCGCGTCCACGGCCTTCTGAACGTCCATGAAGCTCGAGTTCATGTCCGTCTTCATCGTGAACTGGAGGATGACGTAGCCGTAGCCCTCACCCGAGACCGACCGGATCTTGTCGATGCCCGAGAGCCCGGAGACGGCATCCTCGATCGGCTTCACGACGTCCTTCTCGACCTCCCGCGAACCCGCGCCTGGGTAGACCGAGCGGATCGATACGATCGGCATGTTGACCGAGGGAAACAGGTCGGCTCCGAGGTTGAGGAAGCCCATGATCCCGAGCCCGATGAAAAGGGCGAAGACGACGACGATGGCCGACGGACGTTTGACCGAAAGCTCAGTGATGTTCATCGATGTCCTCCCCGGTGAGCCTTTCGATGTCGGCGAGGGCCGATTCGAGGTCGTAATAGGCACCCTCGAGCTCGAGCCTCGCCGTGCCGTCCAGGATCTCGGCGCCGTAGAGGTCCGCCCGGTCGATCATCCCCTGGTCGGCCGAAATGCGAGCGTTTCGGAGCTTTTCGGCGGCGAGGGTCGCGCGCGCCCCCCTTTCTCGAACGGAGGCCGCGGCGTTCCTGACGGCCTGGACGGCCTTCCTCGAATCGAGGCCGGCGAGCTTCCCGTACATCGAGACGGCGGACGAGGCTGCGTCGAGATCCTTCCTTGCCTCGCCGATTCTTGCGGCAGCCTCCCCCGCGTCGAAAAGCTCGATCGTCGCCCCGAGGGAGATCGTGACGTCCCAGTTCCAGGTGCCCGTCCAGTCCGAGCTTCCCGGAAACCGCTGGCCCGCCGCGTCGGCCGCGACCGAAAGGGCCAGGTTTGGGAGGAGTGTGGCGCCTGCCCTCTCGAGGGCGAGTTTCGCCTGAGCCTCGTCCCGTTTCGACAGGGCTGTGTCCAGGTCCGTCGATCCTGCGAGGGCCGCCTTTCTCGTTTTCTCCTCATCGACGATCCCGGCGTCGTCCCGGAAGTCCGAGGCGAGGGTGACGGCCTTCGCGTCAATGCCGGTGAGCATTCCCAGTGCCTCCCGGGCCGAGGCGCCCGATTCCCCGGCCTCGACGAGCCTCGCCTCGATGCCGGCGAGATCGGCTTCGGCCCCGAGCACGTCCTCCCTCGTCGCCTGGCCCTCTTCGAGCGAGCGCTGCCTATCCTCGACGATGGAGGCCGCCGTGTCGCGGAGCCCGGTGAGGATGGCCGCCGAGCGCTCCGCGAGAAGGGCGCCGAAGTAGGCCCGCTTCGTCTCGCGGACCACGTCCCTCTCCTTTCCGGAAAATCCTGTCGCGGCGAGGCGGGCTTCGCCTTTCGCGAGGTCGATCGCCGCCCTGATCCTACCCCAGGTGAAGATGGGTTGGGTGAGGGTGGCGCCGAGTTTGTAATAACCCCTCTCCGCGTCCTTTACGATGACGATGTCCCTCGCCGGCATAGCCGTCCCGCCGAGTGCGGCCGGCAGGGAGCCGAGGGCCCCCGCCTTTACCGTCACCCCCGCGGGCGGGTTGACGAGGTAGGACCCCGAGACCTGGGTGGAAAGCCGGGGAAGCATGCGCGAGCGAGCCTCGTCGACGGCGATCCGGGCTGCCTCCGACTGGAGTCGGGCTGCCGTAAGGGCGTCAGCGTTTCCCCTCGCAAGCTCCACGGCCTCGGCCGCGGTCAGCTTCCTGGTCTGGGCCGAGACCGGCAGGGCGAGCAGAATGAGAGTGAGGGCGGCGAGCGCGGGCGGTACGGCCGTTCCTTTCATCGTGGCTTCCCGTTCCCCATCGATGACGATGATTCCTGGAAGATCCGGATGTCGGCGATGAAACGGCGGACTTCGCCCTTCAAGGCCTGGATCTCGACTTTCGTCCGTTCCGGCGCCGTCATCGCCATGGTGAAGAGGATTCCCGAAACGATGGCCTTGGTGAGGGGGCTGGCTGATGTCGGGGGCGAATCAGGAGACGCTTCTCCTTCCCGACTGTGGGGCCCGAAGGTACGCTGGATGGCCTCGCAAAGCCGGTCAAGGTAACCGGGCAGCAGGTTCATCCGGTTGGAGTCGGAGAACATCCCGCGAAGGAGGGGAAGGGCGCATTCGAGGGTGACGAATCCCTTTTCCAGGAGGTCGTCTATCCTCGAAGCCTGTTTTTCTTCCGACGAGGCCAGGTCCTCCATTTCGGAAAGGAGACGTTCCCAGCCGCGTTGGACCGAGACCCGGAACAGGTCCTCTTTGTCCCTGAAGCACCTATAGACCGAGCCCGAGGCAATCCCCGCAGCGTCGGCTATCTCCTTGATGGTCGTAGCCTGGTATCCCCGAGCCCCGAACACGTCGAAGGCGGCGTCCAGGATTCGGTCCGAAAGCGAAGCGTCCTTCGTGCGAGCCATCGTCAGCCTCACCGTAGTTAATGAATGAATGTTCAGTCAAATATTAGGAGTGCCGAGGGCTACGGTCAAGGGAACTTCTGGATCCATGGCTAAGCTAAATTTAGTTCCTCGAAGCTTGTTGGTAAGGGCACCAGGCTACCTGGCCTCTCATCGGACCAGTTCAGGCACGGGCAAACCGAGGCAGGTAATCCGGTCCCTGCCGAAGCGGCGATACTCTCGTCCGTAGCCAGGAATCCCTCATGGT
>DBTK01000124.1 GCA_002307015.1 Spirochaetaceae bacterium UBA1318 | reverse complement strand
GGTTGTCCTTGTCTTCCTTGCCGACGGGAGCCTCGGGATGGGCCATGTTCGGAAGCTTTTCGGCCTCGAGCTTGTAGTTGGCTTCGGCCGTTTCGAGCTCGGCTTCCATCTTCGCGATGTCTTCCTTCAGCCGCTTTCCCTCTTCGATCAGGGTCGCCCGCTCCGATTCGGGGAGCTTTCCCTTCATCGATTTCGCGTTGTCGTTCCGGCGGGCACGCGAGGCCTCGAGGGTCGTGATCAGCTCGTTGCGCCGGTCGTAGAGCCGGACGACGAGGTCGGCGTCCGCCTTCATGTTGCGGTCGGCAATGTTTTTCCTGACCGCGCCAATGTTTTCCTTAACGAATTTGATATCCAGCATGATTGGCCATTCTATCGCGGGAACGAAGGCAGGGCAAGACTGGTGTTATGAAGCTTAGGTATGGCGTCGACCCGACGGAAAGCCCCTGGCCGCGATCAGGTCTGCATCCCCGGCGGACTTACCACGGGGTTCCGGTCGTGCTATAGTTTCCCCATGAGTGGTTACAAGACGGCGCGGGCGGTCAAGGTCCGAGGCCTGTGCATGGGCGGCGGTTTTCCCGTCACCGTCCAGACGATGTGGAAGGACAGGCTCGATTCGGCGAGTCCGGAGGTGGTTTCCCGCATCGAGGGGCTCAAGTCCCTCGGCTGCGACATCCTCCGTTTCGCCGTGCCCGACGAAGCCGCGGCGGAAACCCTCGGCGCCCTCGCCGGCATGACGGACATGCCCCTCGTCGCCGACATCCATTTCGACCACCGCCTGGCGATGAGGTGCATGGATTTCCCGATTGCGAAAATTCGGATCAATCCCGGCAACATCGGCGCCCGGTGGAAGGTGGAGGAGGTCGTTTCGAAGGCCCGCGACAAGGGGATTCCGTTGCGGATCGGCGTGAACGCTGGTTCCCTCCCGGCGGGGCTTCGCGACGATGCCGACCTCGCCCGGGCCCTGCTCCAGGCCGCCTCGGACGAAATCGGCATCCTCGAGGACCTCGGGTTTTCCGACATCCTCGTATCGATGAAAGCCTCCGATCCCGCGGTCACCGTCAGGGCCAACCGCGCCTTCGCCGAGCGCTTCGACTATCCCCTCCACCTGGGCGTGACCGAGGCCGGTCCCCTCATCGCGGGAGTGGCCCGGAGCGCGATCGCCATGGCAGACCTGATACGGGACGGCATCGGCGCGACGATCAGGGTGAGCCTCTCGGACACGATGGAGAACGAGGTCATCGCGGCCCGGGAGATCCTGGGCGCGATCGGGCAGAGGAGAGAGGGGATAACCCTCGTGTCCTGCCCCCGCTGCGGGCGCCACTCCTTCGATACCCACGCCTTCACCGCCCGCTGGCAGTCGAGGCTCTACTCGATGGGCAAGACCGCGACGATAGCCGTGATGGGCTGCGCGGTGAACGGTCCCGGCGAGGCCAGTCACGCCGACCTCGGGATCACCGGGGCCGGGGATTGGGTCGTCCTCTTCCGCCACGGCGAGATTATCCGGAAAGTTAAGCCCGAAGATGCCGATACTGTATTCGAAGAGGAACTCGCCAAACTGTGAAAATCTGGATATCCGTCATCATCCTTTCCTTCGTCGCCGCCCTTTCCCTTTCGTCAGAGGAGGCCCCCTGGCTCGAACTCGAAAAGGGCAAGCAGGCCTTTCGGGAGCGTGATTACGGTAACGCGCTCTCCCTCTTTCGCGACGCGGCCTCGAAGAAGGATCCCTATCCCGAGGCCGAGTATTGGATCGGGAAGGTGTTCGCCACGGAAGGCGAGTGGAAGATCGCCGAGAGGCAGTATCTCAAGGCGATCGACCGGAGGGAGGCCCTCGAGGTTCCCGACGACGCCTACGCGATCAAGTACGATCTCGCCGAGGTCTACCGGCTTTCGGAACAGCGGAAGCTCATGGAGGACATGTACCTCCAGATCCTGGCGGACCGGGCAGGACCGGAAAAACGCTCGGAAGTCCAACTCGGCGCCCTGACCAGGGTCCTGGGCAACGACGGGATCGACCGGGCGATTTTCCTGTTCAGGTTCACCGATCCTCTGACCCTCAGAGCCAACGAGGAACTGGGGTTCTTCTACTACCAGAGCGGCAGGACCCTGGACGCGACCGAGCGCTACGCCGTGGCGGTCAATTCCATCTTCTCGATAGCCCTCGCGACCCTCATGGAGAGGAATCCCGAATTCGAGTACAAGACGGCCTCGGCGGCCCTCGTCGCCCTCTATGCCGATAGGGAAATCGCCGCCTACTGCGATTCGGTCGGGCTCTACAAGCAACTCTACTATCTCGCGGCGAGCCTTTATTTCGACGGCAAACGCGCGAGCGGTCGGCAGATCTGGGCTATCGTGAAAGCCAGGAAGGAAGCGGGGGAATGGGGCCGTCGCTCGGCGGCCCAGCTCGCCAATCCGACCCGGGAGTTCATGAACTACTGAGGGGCTTCCGGCCCGTGGTTCGATTTCCAGCGGCCGATGGGCCGCCTGAAGGAGGCGTGATGAAGAGAACCCGATTGTTCCTGTCCGCATGCCTGATTCTCTCGGCACTTTCCGTCTGGGCCGAAACCCCGCTCAGGGTCGGCATCCTTCCCGACAACGACTCCCTTCCCCTGCTCGCAGCCTCGATGCAGGGCTTTTTCAGCGCCGCCGGGCTCGAGGTCAAGCTCGAGACCTTCAGGAGCGCGAGAGACCGTGACAGCGCCCTCCAGGCCGGTGCTATCGACGGGGCCGTTTCGGACCTGCTCGCGGTCGCCTTCGCCAGGAACGCGGGCTTCGAAGCCTACGCCGTCGCGCGGACGGATGGGGACTACCGGCTCCTCGTCTCTCCCTCCTCGGGCATCGCCTCTACGACCGATCTCAGGGGCCGCCTTGTCGCCATCTCGCGGAACACGATCATCGAGTACGCGACCGACCGGATTGCCGCCGCGGGCGGACTTCTCCCCGGCGAGTTTCGCAAGGTCGAGATCCCGAACATCCCGACGAGGCTCGAGATGCTCGAGGCGGGAAAGATCGATGCCGCGACCCTTCCCGAGCCCCTTGCGACGACAGCCGTCTTGGGCGGAGCGAGGGAGATCTCGAGCGCCAAAAAGGTCGGCCTCGACGCGGGGGTCATCGTTTTCACCGGTTCGGCCATCTCGACGAGGTCGAACGACATCGCCGCGTTCTTCGCGGCATACGACCGGGCGGTGGCCTTTCTCGATTCAGGACTTTCGGAGACGGAGCTTGCGGCCCTCTACCTGAAGGCCGGCTTTCCCGAGGGAAGCGTCTCAAACCTTACGCTTCCCGTCTACTCTCCTTCTTCCCTTCCGAGGAGGACGGCGGTCGACGACGTTCTTTCCTGGCTCCTCGAGCGGGGGCTCGTCTCCTCACGGTTCCCCTACGATGACATCGTCAGGTCCGTCAAACGCTGACCGGGCGATGATAGCCGTCCGGAACCTGGCCTTCTCCTACCGGTCCCGGAACGGGGCCGTGCCCGCCCTCGCCGATGTCGCGTTCGAGGTCGACTCCGGTACGATCTGCGCGGTAATGGGGCCTTCAGGATGCGGGAAATCGACCCTCATCTCGATACTCGCCGGACTCGAGCGCCCCCTCTCCGGAACCGTTTCGATCGCCGGCCTCCCCGTCGACCCCGCTCGCCAGAGGATAGCCCTCGTTCCCCAGCAGTACGGCCTTCTCCCCTGGAAGACCGTCGAGAGGAACGTGCTCCTCGGTTTCACCATCAGGCGTGGATCCTCACCGGGAATGGACCGAAATGAGGCCATCGAGCGGGCGGGGACTATCATGGAAGAGCTCGGCATCGAATCCCTGAAAGCCCGGTATCCCGCCTCGCTCTCGGGCGGGCAGCGGCAGCGGGTAGCGCTCGCCCGCGCCTACGCCTTCGATCCGGACGTGCTGCTTTTCGACGAACCATTTTCCGCCCTTGATGCCATTACCCGCGAGGACATGCAGGGGATCTTCCTCCGCTTCTGGAGGAGGCATCCGGTTACCGCCCTCTTCGTGACCCATTCGGTGTCCGAGGCCGTATCCCTCGCTTCCCGCATCGTCGTTCTGACGCCGGGGCCCGCCCATGTCCTCAGGGTCGAGGAGAATCCCTTTTTTCTCCAGTCCGAAGCGGACCGAGCCGGGATCCTTGACTTCGAGGAGAGCCTGAAGAACTCGATGAGAGGGGCGGCCTCATGAAGAAGTCGAGGACCCGCGGCCTTCTTTTTGCTTTCTGCCTCATTCTTGCCTTCTGGTTCGTCCTTTCGGTCATCGTGGCGAGGCCCGTTCTGCCGAGGCCCGACAAGGCTATCGCCTTCCTCGCCGGACGGGGTGGGGCCTCCCTCCTGCCTCACCTCGCGGTGAGCCTCGGCCGCGTCGCCGCCGGGCTCGGGCTTTCCCTCCTCGTCGGGGTTCCCCTGGGGCTCGCGATGGGCTTTTCATCCAAAACCGACCGGCTGCTCAGCCCCCTCATCTACCTGACCTACCCGGTGCCGAAGATCGCCCTCCTTCCCGTGGTGATGCTCCTTTTCGGACTCGGGGAGGGCTCGAAGGTCGTCATGATCATGATGATCGTCGTCTTCCAGGTCATCGTCGCTTCGAGGGATTCGGTGCGGGAGATCGATCCGGAGGTGATCCGCACCCTCCGTTCGATCGGGGCTGGCAGGGGCCAGATCCTGGTCCATGCGGCCCTGCCCGCTACCGCCCCGAAACTCCTCACCGCCATACGCATCGGAATCGGCACCTCCCTGTCCATCCTTTTTTTTACCGAGACCTACGGAACGGAGTACGGCATGGGTTTCTTCGTGATGGATGCCTGGTTGCGGATGAGCTATGTCGAACTCTACGCGGGCATCCTCGCCCTGAGCATCACCGGCTTCATCCTCTTTCTCTGCCTGGACCTTCTCGGCACGCGGCTCTGTCCCTGGGTGGAAACGCCCGATTTCTAGCGGGATTGCGGGACCTCGACAGCCTGCCGAATGTCGTGAGTTCCCGTGATTCGAGAGGAGGAAAAAAACACCCTGGAACGCCGTGTTGGAAAAAAATGCCTGCAAAATCATGGCCGTATCACGACGGTGATGCGGCCTGATCGGGGTGATTGAGTGTAACTTTATGTTCTGGAAGCAGTTACAATCGATGGACTGAGGCAGGAATTTCCTTGAATGGAGCTCGATATGGCGCGAAATCTGCTTTACTATTGATATGACCAAGAGGGATAGAATGGCGGAATATGAATAGAGACAAGAGTGAGACAGCCCTTTTCTCCATCATGATCGCGATCCTTCTCGCGGTTATTTTTCTCTTTTTTACGGCCTTCCTCCTTCGCGAGCAGGACCACCGGAAGCTCGTCGCCGAGTATTCGGCGTACCGGAACATGTCGGCTCTGTTCGAGGATTTCGTATCCGATGAGCCCTCGGCCGGGATACCCCGCGATGCCCGGGTTCTCGGCTTCGGGGTCTATCAGCGTGACGGCAAGGCCGTGAGGACGATGGGAACGGCTCCCGATCGCATCCCGAACGGATCCCTGAAATCCGATCGTCCCGAAATCGCTTATGGCCGCGGTTCCATACGGATCATGAAACCCCTCGGAGCCGCCGGCGGCATACCGGGCATGGGGCCAGGCATGATGGGGCCTCCCCCCGCGTCGAGGCTCCTGGATTCGAGCGGCGCGCCCATCGGTTTGCCCGGGGCCATGAACGGAGCGGGACGATTCCTCATGCCCGGCATCCCTCCCCGGAGCGGTCCGAATGCCCTTCCTGAACACTTCATGTTCATCGAATACCTGGCCCCCGATCTCGTCGGACGAAGCAGCTTCGACCTGACTCTCATCGTTTCGGTTTTCCTCGCCCTCTCGATCGTTTTTTTCCTGACCCTCAACCTGTTCAGGAAAAACCGGGCCTACCGGAACAAGGAAGTCGAGAATGCCCAGCTCATCGAACTGGGCCAGGCGGCGAGAACCCTCGCCCACGAGATCAAGAATCCCCTCGGCGTCATCTCGATTCAGTGCGCGAGCCTCAAGCGGACGGTTCCGGAGGAAAGGTGGCGCGGAATCGACGTGATCGTCGAGGAGGTATCCCGCATGGTCATGCTGACGGACCGGGTCGGAGAATATCTGAGGAATTCCATCGGATCTCCCGAAGCGATGGACCTGCGGGCCTTTCTCGAGGAATTCGCCGTCCGCTATGACGGCCGGGTGAGGTTTTCGGGCGGCGAAAGCCCGTTTCGCATCAAGATCGATCGGGACCGTTTTCGCTCGGTAATGCAGAATCTTGTGCAGAATGCCTTCGAAAGCCAGGAGGGCAGGAGCATGGAACCAGTTGAAATCGAGATGGAAACGGGGAGGGGCGGCGTCTCGGTCATCGTCCGCGACCGGGGATGCGGCGTTCCACCCGAATCTGTTTCGCGCATTTTCTCCCCTTTCTTCACCACGAAGCCGAAGGGGTCGGGAATTGGGTTGGCTATGTCGAGGCAGTTCATGCGCCGCGTCGGCGGCGATGTATCATTCAGACAGAGGCAGGGTGGCGGCAGCGAGTTCATCGTAGCCTTTCCGCCCGAGGCGAGGTAACATGCGTGTCCTTATCGTTGACGACGAGAAAAACCTTCGGGAATCCCTTGCCGATTTCCTGAAAATCGACGGCATCGAAACCGAGTGCGCCGAGAACGGGCTTGCCGCCCAGCGCCTCCTTTCCGAATCGGTGTTCGACGCGGCCATCCTCGATCTCAGGATGCCGGGGCTCTCGGGGCTCGAACTCCTGGACTGGCTTCGGGAACAGGGGCCCGAGGTTCCGGTGGTCATGATTTCGGCTTTCGGGGATATCGACGACGCGGTATCGGCGATGAAACTCGGGGCGAGGGACTATATCGTGAAACCCTTCAATCCCGAGGAACTGGCGATTCGGCTGAAAAGGATAGTCTCTGAACGACGGCTCGTCGAGGCCGAGGCCGTCCGCAATTTCGGGAAGCCTGGCGGGGCGGCGAGGAGGGGGAGCGGTCTCGTCGGAAGGAGCCGGTCCATCGAGGAGGTGAAGAACCTCATCGACCGGGTCGCTCCCACGAACGCGACCGTCCTCATCACCGGCGAGTCGGGGACGGGCAAGGAGGTGACGGCGCGGTCCCTCCACGCCCTCTCGCCGAGGAAGGACGGCCCCTTCATCCCGGTGAACGTCGGCGGGATCCCGGAGACCCTCCTCGAGAGCGAGCTTTTCGGCTACGAGCGCGGGGCGTTTACCGGCGCCGAAACCCGAAAGCCCGGCATCTTCGAGCTCGCCAACCAGGGAACCCTCTTCCTCGACGAGATCGCCGACATGCCCCAGGCGCTCCAGGTGAAGCTCCTCCGTGCCGTCCAGGAGAAAAAGATACGACGCCTCGGCGGGACCAAGGACATGCCGACGGATATCCGCATCATCGCGGCGACCAATCGTGACATCGAGGAGGCCGTAAGGGCCGGGAGCTTCAGGGAGGACCTCTACTATCGCATCAACGTGATACGGATCAGGCTCCCTCCGCTCAGGGACCGAATCGAGGACCTTCCCGATCTCTGTGAGGCTCTGGTCGAAAAACTCGACGCACGGCTCGGGCGGAAGGTCATCGGGGTCTCCCGCGGGGCTCTCGAGCTCCTGGCTTCCTACCGTTTCCCGGGGAATGTGCGCGAGCTCGAGAACCTGCTCGAGCGGGCGATCATCCTCTGCACGGGCGACCTCGTGACCGAACGGAACCTTCTCCTTCCCACGGGGACCTCGGTCCACTTTGCGAGGCCCGGGAATCCGGCTGGCGACCACGGAGCATTCCAGCTCCCAACGGTCAACCTCGAGGAACTCGAGCGGGCAGCCATTATCCAGGCCCTTCTCAGATGGGAGGGGAAGCGGGAGAAGGCGGCGAGAGAGCTCGGCATTTCCCGCCGGACCCTCCTCAACAAGACCAAGGAGTACGGCATGTAGCCGCGGGAATCCCGCACGGCCCCCGACGAGTGTCCCGGCACCTAGTTTCCGGTGAGCCCTTCCAGCTCGGCGAGGAGCTTCGCGAACTCGTCGAGAGCCGCCTGGATGGGCTCCTCGCTCGACATGTCGACGCCGGCGACCTTCAGCGACTCGATGGGGTAGCGCGATCCCCCCGATTTCAGGAACTCGAAATAGTCCTTCCTCTCGCTCTCCCCCCCCGAAAGCACCCGCTCGGAAAGCGCGATGGCGGCGGAGATGCCCGTCGCGTACTTGTAGACGTAGAAGGCCTCGTAGAAGTGCGGAATCCTCAAGCCCTCGAGGTCGCTCACCGGCTCGAAAGCCATTTCGGGGCCGAAGTATCGCTCGAGCAGGGTCCGGTATTCCGTCCGGAGAACCTCGACGGTGAGGGGCTCTCCCTTCTCCAGGAGCTCGTGGGTCCTCTTCTCGAACTCGGCGAACATGGTCTGGCGGTAGAGGGTGGCGAGGATGTCGTCGAGCTGTTTGTTGACGAGGTAGGCCCTCATTTCCAGGCTCTGCGCTCCCTTCAAAAGGTGCTTGAAGACGAGGCGTTCGTTGAAGGTCGAGGCGACCTCAGCCTCGAAGATCGTGTAATTGTAGTGCTGGTAGGGATTGCTTTTCACGCTGTACCAGGAGTGCATGGAGTGGCCTCCCTCGTGGGCCATCGTGAACACGTCCCCGAGAACATCCTCCTTGTAGTTCAGCAGGATGTAGGGATCGCCGGTGAATGTCCCGTCGGAAAAGGCGCCCGAACGCTTTCCCCTGTTTTCGTAGCGGTCGGCCCAGCCGTTGAGGAGTCCGTTCTTCAGGGTCTGCCGGTACTCGTCGCCGAGCGGGGCGAGGGCGGCGTCGACGATGTCGACGGCCTCCTCGTAGGTGTGGTGGGACTTGATCGTCCCGACGAGGGGAACGTAGACGTCGTAGTGCCTCAGGTCGCTCACGCCGAGGAGGCGTTTCCTCAGGCCGTAGTAGCGGTGGAGGGGGCCGAGGTTCCGGTTGACCGTATCGATCAGATTGTCGTAGACGCTCTCCGGCACCTTGTCCGGAAAGAGGGCGGCGGCCCGGCTCGAGGGATAGTTCCTGACCCTGGCGTTATAGACGTCCAGCTTGACGCTCCCCTCGTAAAGGGCGGCGATCGTGTTCTTGTGGCTTTCGTAGGAGCCGTAGAGCTTGAGGTAGGCCCGTTTCCTGACCTCCCGGTCCTGGTCCTGGACGAGGGATGAAAAGCTCGACTGGCTCAAGGCCCTCGGTCCCTGGGGCGTCTCGACCGTCCCGAAATCGATATCGACATTGGTGAGGACGGAGAATGCCTTCTGCGGGGTCTCGTTCGTCTCCAGTTGCATCGCCAGGAGGCGCTCCTCCCGTTCCGAGAGGACGTGGGGCTTGAAGCGCAGTATCTTTCCCAGATAGATGCCGAACTCGGCGAGTTCGGGAACCTTGAGGAAGGCCTCCATCGTGGCTTGGGGGATCGCCTGGATCTCGGGCACGACGAAGCTCGTGGCCGCCTCGTGGGCGGATGCCGCCATCATGTAGCGCGAGAACCTGCCCTGGGCCTCGTCCGAGCCCTCGTTTTCGCTCTTCCTCAGGAAGGCGTAGGTGCCGAGCCTTTCCCCCAGGATGCCGATATCCCGCTGCTTTGCCAGGAAGGAGGCGAGGGTAGCCGCCGATTGGGCGAGCTTTCCCTTGAAGGCCTCGACCGCCGGAATCGAAGCCTCGAAATCGCCGAGGGCGTTTTCCCACGCCTTGTCGGAAATGAAAAGCCTCGAAAGGTTCCATCTGTCCTTTGCGGGAACGTCTTCCCTCAGCGGTATCGTTCCATTTTCCTTGTCGCCCATTCCGTCCTCCTCGAATCGAGCTTGAATGTCATTGCGTGCCGGCGAGTATCCGGGAGAGGGCTGCGGCCGCCTTTCCCCGATGGGATAGCCTGTTCTTTTCCTCGGCGCCCAATTCGGCGACGGTTTTCCCCTCCCTCTCGAGGTAGACGACCGGGTCGTAGCCGAAACCGCCCTTTCCCCGCGGGGCCTCGAGCAGCACCCCCTCGAGGGTTTCCTGGGCCGAGAAGACCCGGTGCTCGTCGAGCATCAGGGTCATGCAACAGACGAAGAAACAGCGCCGATCCCTCACTCCCCTCATCTTGCCGAGCAGGTAGTCGTTCCTCTCCCCGGCTTCGAGGCTGTGGCCCTCGACCGACCCGTAGCGGGCCGAGAAGATGCCTGGTTCGCCGTTCAGGGCCGGAACGCAGATCCCTGAATCGTCGGCGATGACCGGCGCATGGGCCAGGGCGAAGAGGCTTCCGGCCTTGAGCAGCGAGTTTTCGAGAAAGCTCGTTCCCGTTTCCTCGCAATCGAATTCGATGCCGATATCGCCGGGAACGAGGATTTCGTGACCGACGAGGATGCCTGACAGCTCGATCTTTTTGTGCGCGTTATTCGTCGCCAGCAGTAGTTTCATGGAGGATGAGGATAGCCCGTCGGGGCGAAAGATTCAACATGTGCGGCGTACCCGGTCGACCGGTACCGTACTCAGGGATTCGAAGCGTTTTCGAAGGAAGTACATGCCGGAATCCACCGAGCCCTTGGGAATGCCGAGGACCTTGGCAATCTCCGTATGGGTGGGATGGATCCGGCATTGGGATAGCTTTACCTGGTACTCGCCCATGAGGCGGCGCTCACGTTCGAGCCTTTCCCCGAGTTCCTTCCTTTTTTCCCGGCCGGTCTCGTCGTGGAGGAGGGTTTCAAGGACCCGAATGCGGTAGTAGACCGAATTTCGCCTTTCCTTCAGGAACTCGTAGCGTTCGAGCCGCCGATCGAGCATCCTCGCGAGAGCGTCCCGGTATTCGAGGATTTCATCCTTCGGCCTTCCGGTGGCAAGGCTCAGTTTCGAAATGAGCCGATCGGTCAGGTCGTTGCAGTTCTTGAGGCCGAGTATGAGGAGCCGGCGTTTCATCGCAACGCTGAAGCGGTTCGGGGAAGCGGTCGAAGCGGGCTCGACGGCCTTCCTCGTGTCGTCGGAACCCGCCGGGGGCCTTGAGCCGACCTGATTGTTGAATCCGGCGGAGCCCCGCGAGTCGGGGTTCGTCGTGAAGAAAAACGACGAATCGGCGGCGTAGCTCCAGAACTCCCTTTCCTTGAAGAATCGCTGCCGTTCGGCTTCGGCCCGTTCGTCCCCCGCGAGGCTGATCGAGAAGTACCTGAGACTCCTCGCGAGGTAGAACTCGAACGGTGTCCCCGAATAGGTAAACCGTTCCACCAGGCCGGGAATGCGGCGATAGAATCTCGAAAGTACGTCGGCGCAGACATCGGCGTCCCTGAAATGATAGCTGCGGTGATGACGGTAGACGTCGGCGCAGATATATTCCACCAGTTCCCGCTGTCCCGTTCCCGTGCGCTGGAATTCCAGTACCCGTTCCGTCAAGGAAACCTTCATCACCCCCTCCTTTCGGCTCAAGCCCAACAGGCGCCGAATCCCCGACTTGGGATTTTACGATAAGCTGTACAGGCAGGTTCCATGCCAGGGGGCATGGGGAAGCTGAATTGAGGCGGGCATGATCATCGATTTTTGTGGTTGTGATATTTCGTTAATAGGGAAAATATTGCCAATCGGCGCCAGGGGTCCCAGGCCCGGATCTTGGCCCGGACACGTCGGAAAACCCAAAGAGGGGGAGGAAGAAGAAGCGTTCCTTACACCTGATGACAAAAACGGGGAGGATCCTTCCCCTGCAGTGAAAGCCAGGGCTATGGTCGAGGAATTTCCTGACCGTCGTTTACATGACTCGGGAAAATCCGTCGAGCAATCGGCGTTTTATCCCGTCGATCTTTCCCTCGACGTAGATTCCCGCCGCCTGTTTGTGTCCCCCGCCGCCGAAGGCTGCCGCTATCGCCCCGACGTCCACCGCGGATCGGGAACGAAGCCCGACGGTGCAGTTGTTTTCGCTTTCCTGCCGGATCATGGCGATGGCCTCGCAGCCCTCGACGCTGAGCAGCAGCTGGTAGAGCATGTCCGAATCCCGGCTTTCGAGTCCGAATTTCACCGAGTCCTCGAGGGTTTCGGTGGAGAGCAGGAGTCGTCCGCCGAAGTAGCTTTCGCTGCGCGCGAGTATGGTGCCCATCAGGAGGCGGGAGTTGAGGGACTTTCCGCCGTAGATCAGCTGGTGGGTGCGTTTGGGCGAGGCTCCCGCGTCGGCGAGCCTGCCGGCTGCCTCGAAAGCCGGCCCGGAGCCCTCGTTCAGGTGGCGGAAGAATCCCGTGTCGGTGCAGAGCCCGAACAGGAGGTACTCGGCCTCGGCCTGGTCGACCGAGCCGACCATCGTCTCGATAATGGACTGGACGAGGAGGGTGCTCGCCGGGGCCGTCGGTTCGAGGAAGACGACGTCCCCCGATGCGGAGCCCGAGTCGTGGTGGTCGATGATGGCGACGGGAAGCCCCCCGATTTTCGATTCGAAGGCGCCGATCCTCTGCCGTGTCGAACAGTCGATGATGACCCAGACCGTCCCCGGCGAGGCGATGGAAACATCGATGTTCCGGCGGAAGTAGTCCTCGTAGGGGCGAAGCTCCGTCCTTGCGAAGGGGCCGTCGGAATAGAGGAAGGATTCCTTCCCGATGCGCGAAAGGAAGTGGGAGAGGGCGAGCTGGGAGCCGATGCAGTCCCCATCCGGCTCCTTGTGGCCCACGATGAGGAAGCGCCGGTTGTCCCGGAAAAAGGCGAGAAGGTTTTCAGGTACGTGCGTGTATGTCATTCGGTATCCGATTTGCAGGTGAGAAGGTATCGCTGGGGATTGCCGCCCGAGATCACGGGCCTGCCGCTTCTGATATAGACGTCGATTTCGGTGCGGAGACCGAAATTCGGGAAGTAGATGCCCGGTTCCACGGAAAAACAGGAACCCTCAAGAAGGCTCCTGTCGTCCGGAAACTCGATGCCGTCCAGGTTCACCCCCGAACCGTGGCATTCGACGTCGATGCCGTGGCCGGTCCGGTGCTTGAGGTAGCCGCCGTAGCCTCGCTCGGTCAGGAATCGCCTCGTCTCGTCATCGACCTCGCGGCCCGAGGGAGGGTTCTGCCTCGAAAACCGGTCGGCGATATAGGCGACCGCGTGATCTCGGGCACCGGTGAGAACCTCGAAGGCCTTGCGGACCGGCTCGGCCGGGCTTTCGCCGTAGATGCCGACCCAGGATATGTCCGCATAGACGGAAGCGGCGGCCTTGTTCTTCGCCCAGAGGTCGAGCTGGATGACGTCGCCCGGGGAAAAGGCCTCCCCGCCGTTCTTGGGTTCGTAGTGGGGGTCGGAGGAATGGATTCCCGCGCCGACGATCGGGGTTTCGTCGCTCTCGAGCCCGTACTCCTCGAAGTACTCGAGTATCCAGCGCTGGACCTCGCCTTCGCTCGTCTGGCCCCTGCTCCGGTAGACGGCCCGGACCCGCTTCCAGACGTTCTCGACGATAAGCCTCAGTTTTTTCGCGGCATCCTCGTGGCTCGCTATGCCGGCGAAATCGAGAATGCCGATTTTCCGCTGGATGAGGGACGCGGCGCTGACGAGCTCGAAGCCGCAGGACCTGAGCATGGAGGCCGTGCCGTCATCGATGAAGGATATGACCGGGATCGTTTCGGAGATCGAACAGCCGTAGCGTCCGTGGGGCATCGTCTTCAGGATCTGGAGAAGCTCGGCCCGCGAGGAGTAGGGCCTCTCGCTTCCCGGCAGGGAGGCAAGGGCCGAGCCCTCGATCGCGTGGGTCACCTTTCTCGGTTCTCCCGAGGCGGGGATGAAATAGAACCAGAACCGGGTATTCATCGACTCGGACGAGAGTCCCAGAAGCCTGTCGGCAAGGGCGTCGCGGTGATGAAAATTACAAAAAAGCCATCCGTCGAGGTTTTCCCCGCGAATGGCTTCCTGGAAGCTTGTGAGGTCCTTCATTCAGAATTCGAGCTTCAGATCGTCGATCGCAAATTCCTTCGACAGATCGAGGGTCGCGGGAAGGGTTTTCCAGGTAGGGGAATTGGAATCCGTTTCCGCGTAGAGCCTGAGGTGGTCGAACTTGCCGTTCTTGTAGAATACTTCCATATACGGGTAGACGGGGCCGTGGTCAAATACGAGTTCGCCCTTCCCGCCCGGAACGAACCAGGTAAACGGAAGATAGGCATCCTTGTACACCCCGTAGCTCGGGCTGTAGACGACCCGATAGCCGAGCGGATGGCTGTAGATCTTGGCGATAGGAAGGTGAAGGTAATAATAATCTGACTGGTCGGCGTAGGCGCCCGCGATGCCCAAGACGAAAAACAACCCGATAGCGGCGAGCACGATACTACTTTTTTTCAAGGCCTGCCTCCATGTAAATTCCCTGCTTCAATACTATAGCTCGAATACGGCATAAATCAAGCTGGAACCCGAAAATATGCCCTGAGAGGTCGGTGAAAAGTTCCAGGTTTCCGCCGCGCCGCTAGATTGTCGCGAGCATGATCGCCTTGATCGTGTGCTTGCGGTTCTCGGCCTGGTCCCAGACCCTGGACCGACTGCCCTCGATAACCTCCTCGGTGACTTCCTCTCCCTTGACCGCCGGCAGGCAGTGAAGGAAGATCGAGGAGGGTTTCCCGGTGGCGGCCATCAGCTTCGCGTTCACCTGGTAGGGGGAAAGGAGCTTCGTCCGTTCGGCCTTCAGCGCCTCTTCTCCCATGGAAACCCAGACGTCGGTATAGATCGCGTCCGCGCCGGCGACGCCTGAGGCGGGGTCGTCGGTCACGACGATTTTCGAGCCGGATTTTTTCGCGAAGGGTTCGCAGATCGCCCTGATCTCGGCATCGGGGAAAAGCTCCCTCGGGGAGGCGATGGTGAAATCGAGACCCATCTGGGAGCAGATGACCATGAGGGATCTGGCGACGTTGTTCCTGCCGTCCCCGACGAAGCAGAGCTTCCTGCCCTTCGATTCTCCGAATTCCTCCTCGATCGTCATGAGGTCGGCCAGGGCCTGGGTCGGATGGAAGGCGTCGGTGAGCCCGTTGTAGACCGGAACGCCCGAGTATTTGGCGAGGGTATCGACGGTGGACTGCTTGAATCCCCTGAACTCTATGGCATCGAACATGCGGCCGAGAACCCTGGCGGTATCCTCCACCGACTCCTTGGCGCCGAGCTGGATGTCCTGGCTGGAGAGGAACACGGGATGGCCGCCTTCCTCGCCGAAGGCCGTCTCGAAGGAACAGCGGGTTCTGGTCGATCGTTTTTCGAAAAGCAGGGCTATGGTCTTCCCGACGAAACGCTGGGGACGTTCACCCCGTTTCTTCTCGGCCTTGACCTGCTTGGACAGGTCGAGAAAATAGCGAATCTCCTCCGGGGTATAATCCTTCCATGAGAGCAGTGATCTGCCCTTCAGCTTTTTGGGATCCATGACGATGCCTCCTGGTATCCAGACGCGGGTTTCGGCGCGCGGCGCGCTACCGTTCCAAGAAGATATAATATTGGGATAACTTAGGACTGTCAATTATTGACGACCCGTATTATACTCCTACCAGTGCGTCGCGCTGAATGCGGGAAAAGGAGTCGGTATGGTACTGAAAAGCCTTATGGACGTGCTTACATTCAACAGTGAGGGCATTGCCCGGCTCTGGACGAGAAAGGTTCGCAAGGCCGTCAACCTGAAGAACTATAACGCCCTGAGCGATGATGAGCTGATACATTTCAACGCCGAGATGTACAAGATGCTGGCGCTCTGGTTCGAGAAGGAGGCCGACAAGAACAGGATCGGCGCCTACTTCGTCGAGCTCGGCAAGGAACGATGCAGCCAGGGCTATCCCATTTCCGAGGTGACCTATTCCCTTCTGCTGTCCCAGAAGGCCGTCATCGAGTACCTGACGACGGAAAGCGTCGTCGATTCCTCGATGGCCCTGTACACGATCATCGACCTGACGAACCAGGTATCGGATTTTTTCTTCCTGGGATCCTACTACATGACCAAGGGCTACCTCGAGGACATCTATATCGCCCTCAACAAGAACGAAGCCCTGTCGGATGACGTGCTCAAGAAATACTTCAAGGACGAATTCTTTTTCAAAAACGTCGAAAAGAAAGTTTAGCCGCAAGATTACGGCAACCCCGGTGGACGCATCGGGGTTGTACTACTTGCAATCCTCCCTCCGATTCCTTAAACTGGGTGTAGTCTGACGCTGATAGCGGGAGCGTTTCCATGGAACTGCCGAAAATTCGGAATTCAGTCACCTGTGCTTCGTTGATAATTGGCGTTTCTCTCGCGGCCGCCCTCGTTTTCTTCGGCCTCGCGCCGCTCACCGGGATCGCCGTGTTCGCCGTCGTCGCCGCGCTGATGCTCGGCCACTGGCTTCTGCTCGTGTCGTTCATCGCCCGGTTCCCGATGCTGGCCGTCGAAACCCTGCTGAGGTTCTCCCTGGTGATCCTGCCCGCCGGACTCGCCCTCGCGCTGGTGTTCCTGGCCGGCAAAGTCGACCATCGAAGCCTCTTCGCCGCGGCCGCCGGCGTTCTGATCGTTCCCTTCGCCGTCACGCTCAACGGGCTCGCCGCAGGTATCCGAGGTTGCTTCGGGTCATCGAGCCGGAATCGAGGTGCCGCATGAGCGAGTCCACCGCCGCATCCGCCAGCCTCGGCGATCGGATCTCCGAAGCCCTGTCCTTCAAGACCATTTTCACCGTCAACCTTTTCGGCCAGTCGATCCCGATCACCGAGACCGTCATCACGACCTGGGTCGTCATGCTCATCCTGATCGTCGGGGCCATCCTCGCGACGAGGAAGCTGAGGGAGGTCCCGTCCGGCTTCCAGGTCTTCGTGGAGGGCTTCGTGGGGTTCGCCAACAATTTCGTCAAGGAGCAGATCGGTCACCACTGGCGGGCCTTCGCCCCCTACCTCGGCACCATCGTCCTCTACCTCGGCGTCGCGAACATGATCGCCTTCATCTCCCCCCGTGCCGGATTCGGCTTCGAGCCGCCCTTTTCCCTGAAGCCCCCGACGCGCGACATCAACGTCACCGCCGCCATGGCCATCATGACGATCGTCATCGTCCTGTTCTCGGGCCTGATCATCAAGGGTCCGATCGGCTGGTTCAAGGGCCTGTTCAAGCCGGCCCCGTTCATGCTTCCCTTCAACCTCCTCGAGTACATCATCAAACCGTTGTCCCTGTGCCTCCGGCTTTTCGGCAACATTCTCGGGGCGTTCATCATCATGGAGCTGATCGGGATGTTCGTTCCCCTCGTCGCTCCGCCCATCATCGGTCTCTACTTCGATCTGTTCGACGGCCTGATCCAGGCCGTGGTATTCACGTTCCTGAGTACGTTGTATATCGCGGAAGCGGTTGAATAAGTATTCTCAAGGAGGGAAAAATGAATCCTATGATAGCAATCGGCGCCGGTATCGCGGTTTTGACGGGAGCCGGAGCCGGTATCGGCATCGGTATTGCCACCGGGAAAGCGGCGGAATCGATCGCTCGGCAGCCTGAGGCGAGCGGAAAGATCCAGGGTGCGTTCCTTCTCGGTATCGCCCTCGCCGAAGCGACCGCGATCTACGGTTTCGTCATCGCTATCCTGGCATTGACGAAATAATCGGAACGAAGACGGGGGCGCGATACGCCAGGTTCCGCGGGATTCGCCGCGGAACCGCCCGTCCACGGTGTTCGGTACCGCATGAGGGACCGAATACTGATCCATCGTCGGTTTTCGCGAAAGTCCGGGGGGGAACGTGGTCAATTTTACGGTTACTTTTTTCATAACGGTTTTCAACCTGACGCTTCTGTACCTCTTGATGCGTCATTTCCTGTTCAAGCCGGTGACGAGCTTCATGGAAAACCGGACGAGCAAGATACAGAACGATATCGACGCCGCGAAGCGTGCCAAGGCCCACGCCGAGGAGCTTCAGGCCGAGTACGAGGCCAAACTCAGGGAGATCCAGGGCGAGGGGCTCAGGATCATGCAGTCGGCCAACCATCGGGCCGAGCTCGAGGCAGCCGACATCATCGAAAAGGCCCGTCTCGATGCCCAGGAAATCATCAGGGCAGGCAGGATTGCGGTCGAGGAAGAGCGTCGTGTCGCGGAGCAGAAGCTTCGCGCCGAAACCGCCGATCTGACGATTCTCGCAGCCTCCCGGGTGCTTCAGGAAAACCTTGATACCGTTTCCAACCGCAAGATCGTCGACAGATTTATCGAATCGGTCGGGGCCGCCTGATGGCGGAGGTATCCGGCCGGTACGCCCGCGCGCTGTTCGCCGCGGCGAAGGACGAGGGGAGACCCGATTCGATAGCGCGGTACGAGGGCCTGCTCGGCTCCTTCCACGACGCGATCCGGAACTCCCCCGAGTTTTGGCGGTTCCTCGTCGGGCCCCACGTCAGCCGCGAGCGGAAAAAGGCCCTCCTCGGCGAGCTGATCGCCGACAGGGACGACGTCGAGTTCCTCAATTTCCTCATGGTCCTGGTCGACAAGGATCGCCTCTCCTCCCTGCCGGCCATCGATGAGGCCTTCCACCGGCTCCGCCTTGCCGGGGAAAGCGTCATCGAGGCGACGGTCGAATCGGCCTTCCCGCTCGACCAGCCGACGGTGGACAGGATCCGCGTCGCCTTCATGAAGAAGATGGGCGTGAACGATTTCAAGGTAACGGTCCGCGTAGCTCCTGAGCTGATCGGCGGGTTACGGGTTATCATAGGCAGTTCAGTATATGACGGCACCGCGCGGTCGGAACTTGACCGAATGCACGGCATTCTCGCGAAGTAGGGGATCTGTATGGCAATACGTCCAGAAGAGATAAGTTCTGTCATCAAGGAAAAGATCGAGAAGTACGAGACCGGAACGTCCCTCGATACGATCGGCTACGTCATCCAGGTCGGCGATTCCATCGCGCGGGTGTACGGCCTGGAGCGCTGCGTCTTCGGCGAGCTGCTCGAGTTTTCGAACGGCACCGTCGGCATGGCGATGAACCTGGAAGAGGACAACGTCGGCTGCGTCCTTCTCGGTACCGACACGGGTATCTCCGAGGGCGACAAGGTCGTTTCGACCGGCAAGACGACCGAGGTTCCCGTCGGGCCCGGGCTTCTCGGCAGGGTCGTCGATTCCCTCGGCGTGCCGCTCGACGGCCGCGGGACCATCGAGGCCGCCGCCTCCTATCCCATCGAACGAAACGCCCCGAGCGTCGTCGCAAGGCAATCGGTCAGCGTGCCGCTCCAGACGGGCATCGTGTCCATCGACGCGATGATCCCGATCGG
>DBTK01000008.1:55436-55786 GCA_002307015.1 Spirochaetaceae bacterium UBA1318 | reverse complement strand
CCGCGACAGGGCCATCTTCGAGCTCCTCTATTCGACCGGCTGCCGGGTGTCCGAGGTGGCCGAGATGACGGTCGATGCATTAAGCCTCCGGAACGGAACCGCCAAGGTCAGGGGCAAGGGCGACAAGGAGAGGATGGTCTTCCTCAACGCCCATACGAAGGAGGCCCTCGCGGCCTATTTCGCCGAGAGGAACCGGCACATCCCCGAGGGAAAGCCGGTGAGAAGGGTGTTCATCAACGCCCGGGGAACGGCCCTTACCCAGCGGGGGATAGCCTACATCCTCTACCGCACCTGCGTGAAGAGCGGGCTGGGGAAGAGCGTGTCCCCCCACGCCTTCAGGCACAGCTTCG
>DBTK01000008.1:54220-55178 GCA_002307015.1 Spirochaetaceae bacterium UBA1318 | reverse complement strand
CTTCAGGCACAGCTTCGCGACCCACGTTCTGGACCACGGCGCCGACATCAGGGTGGTCCAGGAACTGCTCGGGCACGCGAGCCTTTCGACCACGCAGCGCTACACCCACGTGAGCGCCGCGCGGCTTCGCGACGTCTACAACCAGGCCTTTCCCCACGCGCGGGTCCTCCCGGCGAGGCGAACGGCGAACGAGATACACAAGGCGGCGGCCGATTCCGGTGCCGCGAACGAGGAGAACGCGAAATGAGGATTCGAAGTACGACGGTGCTCGTGGTCAGGCGAGACGGCAAGGTCGCGATGGCGGGCGACGGACAGGTGACGATGGGCGAGACGGTGATGAAGAGCAACGCGCGAAAGGTCCGCACGATGTACGACGGCCAGATACTTGCGGGTTTCGCCGGCGCGACCGCCGACGCGTTCACCCTGTTCGAGCTTTTCGAGGTGAAGGTGAAGGAATTTTCCGGCGACCTCACGAGGGCCGCCGTGGAGCTGGCGAAGGAATGGCGGACCGACAAGATGCTCCGGAAGCTCGAGGCCCTGCTCCTGGTGGCCAACCGCGAGAAGACCCTCCTCATCTCGGGCACGGGCGACGTGATCGAGCCCGCCGAGGCCGTCCTCGCCATCGGCTCGGGCGGGAACTACGCCTACGCGGCGGCCCTGGCCTACCTGGACGGGACCGAGCTCTCGGCCAAGGAGATCGCCCTCAAGTCCCTCGAGATCGCCTCCGGGATCTGCATCTACACCAACGATCACATCATGGTCGAGGAGCTCGTCTGAAGATGGAACAACTCGAATTCCTCACCCCCAAGCAGATCGTCGCCGAACTCGATAAGTACATCATCGGCCAGGAGAAGGCGAAGAAGGCCGTCGCCATCGCCCTTCGCAACCGCATGCGCCGCAAGCTCCTCCCCAAGGAGATGGCCGACGAGGTCGCGCCCAAGAACATCATCATGATCGG
>DBTK01000008.1:46518-53956 GCA_002307015.1 Spirochaetaceae bacterium UBA1318 | reverse complement strand
TGATCGGGCCGACCGGCGTCGGAAAGACCGAGATCGCCAGGCGCCTGGCCAAGCTCTGCGCCGCCCCCTTCATCAAGGTGGAGGCGACCAAGTACACCGAGGTCGGCTACGTGGGCCGCGACGTCGAGTCGATGATCCGCGACCTGATGTCGGCGGGCATGTCCATGGTCCGCGCCGAGATGCAGGTGAGCTTCAAGGACGAGGCCGAAAAGCGGGCCGAGGAGGCCCTGCTCGATCTCCTCCTTCCCGGCGGAAAGAAGGACGACGCGGCCGTGGCCGCCGAAGGCGGCTCGGAGACCCGCGAGAAGTTTCGTACCATGCTCCGCGAGGGCAAGTTCGACGACCGCAAGGTCGAGGTGACCGTTTCCTCCTCGGCGATGCCCTCCATCGAGATGTTCTCCGGTTCCTCCTTCGAGGAGATGGACATGAACTTCTCGAGCCTCTCCAACCTTTTCGGCGGCAAGCGGAAGAAAAAGCTCGCCTCCATCAAGGACGCCCGGGAGCTTCTCCTCGGCGAGGAGTTCGAGAAGCTGATCGACCAGGACCGGGTGGCCGAGGAGGCCAGGCGCCGCGTCGAGGAGATGGGCATCGTCTTCATCGACGAGATCGACAAGATCGCGAACAAGGACAACAAGTCGGGCGGGGTCGACGTTTCCCGCGAGGGCGTCCAGCGCGACATCCTCCCGATCGTCGAGGGCTGCACGGTGAATACCAGGAACGGCCCGATCGACACCTCGCACATCCTCTTCATCGCGGCGGGGGCCTTCAACGTCAGTAAGCCCTCGGACCTGATCCCGGAGCTCCAGGGCCGTTTCCCGCTCCGCGTCGAGCTCGAACCCCTGCACAAGGGGGACTTCATCCGCATCCTGACCGAGCCGAAGAACGCCCTGACCGTCCAGTACCGCCAGCTGATCGCGACGGAAGGGGTGACCATCGACTTCGAGAAGGACGCGATCGAGCGGATGTCCGAGATCGCCGAAGAGGTGAACGCCAGGGCCGAGAACATCGGCGCCAGGCGCCTCCACACGATCATGGAGATCCTCCTCGAGGACGTGTCGTTCAACGCCCCGGACCTGAAGGGCCAGACGATCAAGATCACCACGGCCTACGTGAATGAGAGGTTCAAGGATTTCATCCAGGACCAGGACCTTTCCCGGTACATTCTCTAGCGGTGCGGCGCCCGCCGGGGCAAATAGGGCTAAAAGGGGAGAGGTTTTTTTCCGATACTTGAGGGGAAGAGGTGGAAGAAAGATCATGGAATTGATGTTCAACAATACCGCGGGCAAGACGATCGACATCCTCCAGAGGGCGATGGACGTTTCATCACTGAGACGGGACGTCATCGCGAACAACGTGTCGAACGCCGAGGTGCCGAATTTCAAGCGGTCCGAGGTCGATTTCGAATCCCAGCTCAAGCTCGCCCTCGAGTCCGAGACCGCCAAGCCGACCCTCGAGATGGCCCTCACCGATCCGAGGCACATCCCGACCTCGAGGCCCATGGACTACCAGACCGTCCAGCCCCGACGCGTCCTCGATTACCTGTCGACCTCGAAGAACAACGGGAACAACGTCGATATCGAGCAGGAATCGATGGACGAACTGCAGAACCAGCTGACCTACACCCTGCTGACGCAGGCGGAGAACTTCCAGTTCGGCCAGCTGAACACGGTGCTGAGAAGCTAGAGGAGCGATAAATGGGATTGATGAGTTCGATTAATATAGCCGGTTCGGGCCTGACGGTGGAACGCCTCCGCGTCGACGTCATCTCGAACAACATCGCGAACGCGAACACGACGAGGACCCCCGAGGGCGGGCCCTACCAGCGGCAGCGGGTCATCCTCGCGCCCCGGGTGAACCAGCCCTACTGGCGCTCCCCCTTCCAGCCCCAGGGCATGGACGCGGGAGTCGGCGGCGGCGTGAGGGCCGTCGGCGTGGAGGACGACAACGTCGCCAAGCCCCGACTCGTCTACGATCCGACCCATCCCGACGCCATCAAGGCGGGGCCCAGGGCCGGCTACGTGGAGTACCCGAACGTGAACATCGTCACCGAGATGGTGGACATGATTTCAGCCAACCGCGCCTACGAGGCGAACAGCGCCATGATCAACGGCTCGAAGGCCATGTTTCTCAAGGCCCTCGAGATCGGGAGGTAATGAATGACCGCGATTTTGAGTCCGACCCAGGTAACCGGTGATCTCGTCAAGATGGCGAGGACGAACCCGATGCATTTCGACGCCTCGGGCAAGATCTCTCCGCTCGACACCATCTCCAAGGGCGACAGCTTCGCCCAGGCCATGGTGAAGGCGCTGAACGGCGACACCGCCTCGGCGGTGTCCTCGATTTCAGGGGCGACCTCGGCGGTTTCTTCGGTATCCGGGGCCGGTGCGGTGCAGAGCCCCGATTTCACGTCCCAGATGCTCAAGGGCATCGACGAGGTGAGCGGATACCAGCAGGAATCCGACCTGCTGACGCAGCAGATGATCGTCGATCCGAACTCGGTCGACGCCCACGACGTGACCATCGCGATGGCGAAGGCCAACCTGAGCCTGAACCTGGCCCGCGCGGTCATAAACCGCGTCACCCAGGCCTACCGCGACGTCATCAATTCGCGATAGGATGCGCGCATGAGGTAAGATCGTAGAAGCGGCGGCGTCGTGTGGGAGCGGCGCCGAGCGCGTTTTTGTCATGGGAGGGGAACATGAACGACTGGTTTCAAAAAGCGTGGGAAAAGGTCAGGGAGCTCTGGGGAAAATGGAGCACCCTGCAGAAGGCCGTCCTCATCGGCATCGTCGTCGCGGCGATCGCCGCCATCATCGTGCTCTTTTCGGTTTCGTCGGCGCCCTCGATGGTGCCCCTGCTCAACACGCCGGTCAAGGACGAAAAGGAACTGACCGCCATCACGCAGCGCCTGGAGGCGGAGAACGTCCACTACTCGGTGTCGCCCGAGAAGATGGTCATGGTCCCCGACGACAAGATCGCCAAGCGCATGCGCTCCATCCTGATCCGGGAGGACCTCGTTCCGAAGGGAACCGACCCCTGGGCGATCTTCGACATCGACCGGTGGACGATCACCGACTTCGAGCGGAACGTCAACCTGAGACGCGCGATCACCCAGACCGTCAAGGAGCACATCGAGGCCCTCGACGACGTCGACCAGGCCAATGTCACCATCGTCATGCCCGACAAGCAGCTCTTCCAGGAGGACCAGAGTCCGGTCACGGCCTCGATCATCCTGTTCCCGAAGCCGGGTTCCGACATCGCCTCCAACCGCAAGAAGATCGAGGGCATACAGAAGATCATCAAGTTCGCCGTCGAGGGGCTCAAGGACGAGAACATCGTCATCACCGACGAGTCGGGGGTCGTCCTCAACGACTTCGCCTCGATGCAGGACTTCGACCGACTCGAGCTCACCAAGCGGGAGCTCAAGCTCGTCACCTCGATGGAGAGTCAGTACAAGGTGACCGTCCTCAAGGCCCTCCAGCAGATCTACACCCAGGACCGTGTCCGGGACCTCAACCTCAAGATCCAGATGGACCAGTCGAAGAAACACATCCAGGCCGAGGAGTACTACCCGGTCACGATCAAGCCAAGGACTCCGGGGCTCCCCTATGACGATTCCGTGATCGTCCCCTCGGTGACCCGATCGAAGACCACCTCGACCTACAAGTGGACGGGAACCGGCTACAATCCCCAGGGACCGGCTGGCGTCGAGGGTCAGACCCCGCCCGCCTACAAGGACATGTCCAACCTCGCCGGGAGCGCCGAACAGACCACGACGACCCAGAACGAGGAAATCAACAAGAGGAACATCACCGAGGACCGGAGCCCGCAGATCGACCGGGTCTCGGTTTCAGTCAACATCGACGGCTCCTGGAAGATGAAGACCGACCCCAAGACGGGGAAGGTCCTCACGAACCCCGACGGCTCGATCCAGCGCGAGTACATCGCCCTGACCGACACCGAACTCAAGAACGCCCAGGCCCTGGTCCAGGACGCGGTCGGCTACGACAAGGCCCGAGGAGACTCGGTGACCGTGCAGAACATCGCCGTCGACCGTACCGCCCAGTTCGAGAAGGAGGACAGGGTCTTCGTCCACCAGCAGCAGGTGAACCAGATCATCCTCTACTCGCTGATAGGGCTGGCGGTCATCCTGATATCGTTCATCGTCTTCCGCCTCTTCTCCCGCGAGCTCGAGAGAAGGCGCCGGCTCAAGGAGGAGGAGCTTTCGCGTCAGCACCAGCTGATGAGGGAGAACGCCCTGAGGCAGGCCGAGGAGGAGGGGGTCGAGGTGTCCATGTCGGTCGAGGAGAGGAAGCGCCTCGAGATGCAGGACAACGCGATCAACATGGCCAGGGAGCATCCCGAGGATGTCGCCCAGCTCATCCGTACCTGGCTGATGGAGGAGTAGCGTATGGCCGAAGCGGCTAAAGGCAGGGGCGCGGCCCCCTCGGGCGGCGACAAGAAGATCCCCGTCGCGACGGGCAAGAAGCCGGCCCGCGACATGAACGGTCGCCAGAAGGCGGCCATTTTCCTCGTCGCCCTCGGGTCCGAGATATCGGCCGAGATCTTCAAGCACCTGCGCGAGGACGAGATCGAGAAGCTCACCTACGAGATCGCGAGGATGGAATCGGTGGATCCGGAGGAGAAGGACCACATCCTCCTGGAATTCCAGGAACTGATGATGGCCCAGAACTTCATCACCACTGGCGGCATCGAGTACGCCCGGGAGCTCCTGGAAAAGTCCCTCGGCAGCCAGAAGGCGATCGACATCATCAACCGCCTCACCTCCTCCCTCCAGGTGAGGCCTTTCGACTTCATCCGCCGCGCCGACCCGGCCCAGCTCTTCAACTTCATCCAGCAGGAGCATCCCCAGACCATTGCCCTGATCCTGGCCTACCTCGACGCCCAGAAGGCCTCGGACATCCTCAAGCGACTTCCCCAGGAGATCCAGTCGGACGTTGCCAAGAGGATAGCGACGATGGACCGCACGAGCCCCGAGGTTCTCCGCGAGGTCGAGCGGGTCCTGGAGAAAAAGCTCTCGACCCTGTCGAGCGAGGACTACACCACCGCAGGCGGCATCGAGACGATCGTCGACATCCTCAACATGGTCGACCGCAACACGGAAAAGAACATCGTCGAGCAGCTCGAGGAGGACGACCCCGACCTCGCCGAGGACATCAAGAAGAAGATGTTCCTGTTCGAGGACATCGTGCTCCTGGAGGACCGCGCCATCCAGAAGGTGCTCCGCGAGGTGGATTCCCAGGAGATGGCCAAGGCGCTCAAGAGCGTCGATACGGAAGTCCAGGAGAAGATTTTCAAGAACATGTCCAAGCGTGCGGCGAGCATGCTCAAGGAGGACATGGAGTACATGGGCCCGATTCGGCTCAAGGACGTGGAGGAGGCGCAGCAGAAGATCGTCGCCATCATCCGCAACCTCGAGGACAAGGGCGAAATCGTCATTTCCCGTTCCGAAGGGGACGAGATCGTGGTGTAACGGGGAGCATCGAGAGTGGCAAAGAGCGTATTCCGGTCGACCGAGATCCTGCCGTCGGGAGACAAGTATGTCATCGCGGCCCCGCGCTTCCTCTTCGACGAGAAACCCGTCGAGGAGATCAGCCCGGTCGAGGTCTATACCGGCCCTTCCGTCGACGACCTGCAGAACGAGGCCGAGGAGTTCAAGAAGAACTGGGCCGCCCAGAAAGAGGCGATGGTCGCCGCGGCCCGGGCCGAGGCCGAGAGGATCATCAAGGACGCCGAAGGCGTCGCCTTCGAGGCCGTCCGCAAGAAGACCAACGAGGCCCAGAAGCTCCGCGAGGACGCCGAGGCCGAGGCCGAGAGGGTAGCCGAGGAGGCGAAGAAGAACGCCGAGGAGCTCGAGGCCCAGTCCCTGGCGCGGACCGCGTCGGCCGAGCGGGAGGCCCGGGACCGCGGGTTCGCCGAGGGCCGCGAGGCCGGCTACGCCTCGGGCCGCGAGGAGGCCGCCCGCCTCATCGACCGCATCCACGTCATCATGGACAAGGCGATGGAGAAGCGCATCTCCATCCTCGAGGAGTCGGAGAGCCAGATCGTAGACCTCGTCCTCCTCATTACGAAGAAGGTCATCAAGGTCATTTCGGACAACCAGAAGAACGTCGTCGTGTCGAACGTCGTCCAGGCGCTGAGAAAGCTCAAGACCCGAGGCGACGTCGTCATCAGGGTGAACATCGCCGACCTCCAGCTGACCGCCGGTCACACCAAGGATTTCATGCAGATGGTCGAGAACGCGAAGTCGATCACGGTCATCGAGGATTCCACGGTCGACCGGGGAGGCTGCGTCATCGAGACGGACTTCGGCCAGATCGACGCCCGCATCTCCTCCCAGCTCCACGAGATCGAGGAGAGCATCCTCGAATCGGCTCCCATCAAGTCCAGGGCCAAAGAGGGCATAAAGAATGAGTGACGCGTCCGCCTTTCCGATCGCGGCGCGCCGCGGGAATGGATCCTATGGAACTGCTCGATAAATACACGAGGGCCGTCGAGACGATCGACCCGATCAAGTACACGGGCCGCATCGCCCGGGTCCAGGGCCTTCTCCTCGAAAGCCTGGGGCCCCAGGCCGTCGTCGGCGAGGTATGCCAGATCCTGGTGCCCCGCGGCTCGGGCACCGTGTGGGCCGAGGTGGTCGGCCTGCGCGACCGCACCGTCCAGCTCATGCCCTACACGAACATCGAGGGGATCGAGATCGGCTGCACGGTGATCGCGACCGGGGATTTCCTGAGGGTCCCGGTTTCGGACAAGCTCCTGGGCCGGACCCTCGACGCCATGGGCCACCCGATCGACGACAAGGGAGACATAGCCTCGGCGGTGAGCTATCCGGCCGTCGCCAATCCCCCCGACGTCCTCACCAGGAGGCGGATCACCGAGCGGATCGTCACCGGGGTACGGGCGATCGACATGCTGCTGACGGCGGGCAAGGGCCAGCGCCTGGGCATCTTCGCCGGCTCCGGCGTCGGGAAGTCGACCCTGATGGGCATGATAGCCCGGAACACCAACGCCGACGTGAACGTGATCGCCCTGATCGGGGAGCGCGGACGGGAGGTGAGGGAGTTCATCGAGAACGACCTCGGCCCCGAGGGCCTTGCCCGGTCGGTCATCATCGTCTCCTCCTCGAACAGCCCGCCGCTTTCGAGGCTCAGGGGCGCCTACATCGCGACCGCCGTCGCCGAGTACTTCCGCGACCGCGGCAAGGACGTCATGCTCCTCTTCGACTCGGTGACCCGGTACGCCAGGGCCCAGCGGGAGATAGGGCTCGCCATCGGCGAGCCTCCGGCGACCAGGGGTTACACCCCGAGCGTGTTCGAGAACCTGCCCAAGCTCCTCGAGCGTTGCGGCACCTCGGACAAGGGAACCATCACCGGCTTCTACACGATACTCGTGGACGGCGACGACATGGACGAGC
>DBTK01000008.1:33579-46255 GCA_002307015.1 Spirochaetaceae bacterium UBA1318 | reverse complement strand
GTGGACGAGCCGATCGCGGATACCGTACGGGGGATTCTCGACGGCCACATCGTCCTCTCCCGGCGGATGGCCCAGCGCTACCATTACCCGGCGATCGACGTCCTCGCCTCGATTTCCCGACTCCAGCCCCAGGTTTCGGGCCCGGCGACCAAGAAGGTTTCGGGGATGATCCGGAAGCTCATGGCCGCCTACGCCGAGTCGGAAGACCTGATCAACGTCGGGGCCTACGTCAAGGGCACGAACCCCGAGGTCGACGCGGCCGTGGCCAAGCACGGCCCCATCGAGGATTTCCTCGTGCAGACGGTCGACGAAAAGGCCGTGCTCGAGGAGACCTTCAAGGCCGCGGGAGACATCGTCGGGATCTCGATACCGGAGAAGGAGATAACCGACTTCGCCGGGAAGAGCGCGAAGCCGCCCCTGCCCTTCGACGAGTCGGCCGGGTTCTCCTTCGGTCCCGAAGACCAGGCCCTCCTCGACGCGGGTAGCGAGGCATGAAGCGCTTCGTTTTCGCCCTGCAGAAGCTCCTCGAATTGAGGGAGTTCCGCGAACGCGAGGCCGAGCTCGAGCTCGCGCGCATCCTCGGCCGCTGCGTCGCCGTGGACAACCGGCTCAGGGAGCTCGCCGTCGACAAGTCCCGGATCTACCGGAACCGGTTTTCAGCCGGCCGCTCGATCGCCGACCTTCAGGCGGACGAACACTACCTCTTGAGGCTCGACCGCGAGAAGGATAGGCTGATAGAGGAGAGGGCGAAGCTCGAGCTCCTCCGGCTCGAGGCGCAGAAGAAATACCTGGAAGCCTCGAAGGAAAAAAAGGTGATCGAAAAGCTGAAAGAGAAAAAAACGGTCGAATACCGGAAATTCGTCGAAACGGAGTCGATCAAGGCGATAGACGATATCGCGAACAATATGTCCCATGCGAAGTTGGTCGAGGAGCGGTAGGTTATGGCGCGGTTCGGTCGTTCGCCCGTCATCGGACGGGTGATTGTCATGTTGATGCTCATCCTGGTCATGGTCATCGGAGGCCTCCTCTGGTTCGACTACCTCGGCCTCCTGGACGCGAAGGCCATGTTCGCTCCCGCCTTCTCCCTGCTCGGGATCAAGACCAGGCAGACCTCCTCGGTCCCGACGGATTACCAGGGCCTCCTGGACGACGACCGCCTGCGCAAGCAGAACGGCGCCCTCGACCTGAAGGCCGACGAACTGGCCAAGCGCGACCAGGACATGAAGCAGAAGGAAAATGAATTCGCCCAGAAGGTGGCCGAGCTCGAGAGCAGGCAGAAATCGCTCGACGAGCAGGAAAAATCGTTTAATGAAAAGCAGAAAGCGCTCGACAATAGAAAGGTGAACGTCGATCAGAATGCGAAGTACCTTACCGGCATGCCGCCGGAAAAGGCCGTCGAGATTCTGAAGGCGATGGACGACCAGGACATCATCGATACCCTCCGTACCGTCGAGGATCAGGCGAAGGCGGCGGGGACGCAATCGATCGTTCCGTACTGGCTCTCGCTGATGCCCCCCGACAGGGCGGCGACGATACAGCGGAAGATGTCCGACAAGCCCTTGACCCTCGAGTAGGGCAGCCGAGCGCCACGCATTCCGGTGGGCGGTTCGGGCTGGTCCCGATCCTTCGCCCGTTTATCCGGAGGTACACGTGGCTCTGCCCCAAGCGGCGGTCGGGAAAATAACCCCTTCCGCCCAGAAATCGGAAACCGCCGGCCTGTTCGCCCGCAAGGGCAAGAAGGCCGCCCCCTCGGAATTCGATCGTATCCTTTCCAGCCTTCTCGGCAAGGCGAAAAACCTCTCAGGCCCGGGGACGAAAAGCAAGGTCCCGACGCTTAACCAACCCAAGGCGGGGAAAGCGGGAAAGGCCGAACTGAAGGAAGCCTTTCTCGGCAAGGCGCCGAAGTCCGACAAGAAGCCAGCCCTCGTCCCGCCCGGCACGAAGGCTCCCGATGCCGCCTCCCTTCTGGCCGTGAAGGCGGGCGATGGCTCGTCGGTCGGCGCCGTGAAGGCCGAAAAAAAGCCAGGCGTCGAGGCGAAGAAAACGGACGCCCCGACGGCGAAGGACGCGAACGCCAAGAAGAAGCCGGCGAAATCGACGGCCGACGAGGACGGAAGCGCCGCATCCCTTCTCGCGAGCCTCGCCGGCACCGCCGGAACGAAGCCGAAAACCCCCGTCCAGGCGAAGGACGGCCCGAAGGACGGGGCAGCCCCCGTCGACGAGAAGAAAAAGGACGACAAGAAATCCCCCGCGATCGCCGTCGTCGACATGAGGACGAAGGCCTCGCTCGAGAAAAAGATCGAACCGGTCGACGCGCCGAAAAAGGGCGAGGGCGACAACGTCCGCGACATGACGATCTCCCTCCGCGACTCGGGCGGCCAGAAGGCAGACAAGGCCGAGGTCGTCGACGCGAAGCCCCAGGTCCCCGAATCCTCCTTCGCCAAGGAACTCTCGCGGACCCTGAGGGAAGGCGCGAACGGGGACATCGTCAAGACGGGAATGATCGTGCTCAAGAACGACGATTCCGGCCTCATCCGGCTTTCGCTGAAACCGGAATCCCTCGGGAACGTTAAGATACGCCTGAAAGTTTCCGACAACAATATTACGGGCACCATTACCGTCGACAGCCAGGCGGCGAAGGCGGCCTTCGACGAGAACCTTCCCCAGCTGCAGCAGGCCTTCGTCCAGAGCGGCTTCGGGACCGCGAGTCTCGATGTCGCCGTCTCCTATGGAAACGCGGGGGAGCAGGGGCGGGACCGTGGCGACCAGAACGGGAAAGGCGCCTTCTATTCTGAGCGGTCGAAGAGTTTCGAAGCCCAGCTTCCCCAGGCAGCCGCGGCCTATGGCCACGACGGTTCGCTCAACATGATCATTTGACGGAGGATGTCCGATGGAAATATCCAATGCGATGTCGGCCCAGGATCTGGCCGTAACCAAGGCCCAGGTCGACAGCTTCAACAAGACGCTCAACAATGGACGGGTGACGAAACCGACCCTCGACAAGGACGATTTCATGAAAATCCTGATCACCCAGCTGACCCATCAGGATCCGACCCAGCCGATGGAGGACAAGGAGTTCATCGCGCAGATGGCCCAGTTCTCGTCCCTCGAGCAGATGACGAACATGAGCCAGAGCTTCGGCAAGCTCCAGGGGATGCTCTCGTCCTCCCAGGCGATGGGCATGCTCGGACAGAAGGTCGAGGTCACCGAGGGCGACAAGGCGATTACCGGCGTCGTGAGCGAAGTCGTGAGGGGCGACTATCCCCAGCTTCGCGTCGACGGCAAATACTACGATTTCGATAAAGTGACGAAAGTCCTTCAGCAGGGAGAATAAGCCTATGATGCGATCATTATACTCCGGTGTCGCCGGTCTTCAGAACCATCAGATCAGGATGGATGTACTGGGCAACAACATCGCAAACGTGAACACGACGGGCTTCAAGAAAAGCCGGGTGAATTTCCAGGATCTGCTCTACCAACAGATGTCGGGGGCCGCGAAGCCCACGACCGACGTCGGCGGCGTGAACCCGAAGGAGATCGGACTGGGCATGTCCGTCGCCTCGATCGATACGATCCAGAACCAGGGCGCCCTCGAGACGACCGGCGTCAACACCGACGTCGCCATCCAGGGCCAGGGCTACTTCATCCTCAAGAGCGGCGAGAAGCAGTTCTACACCAGGAACGGCGCCTTCGGCCTCGACGCCGACGGCAAGCTCGTCAACCCGGCCGACGGACTGCGCGTCCAGGGCTGGAACGCGCAGAGGCTGAACGGCCAGGACATCATCAACACGAGCACGGCCATCCAGGACCTGACCATTCCGGTCGGGAGCAAGGACCCGGCCTCGAGCACCAAGGTCGTCAATTTCGCCTGCAACCTCGACAAGAGGACGCCGGAGATCCCGGCGAACGCCGGAGCCGACACCATCGCCAACGGCACCTGGGGCACCGATTTCAAGGTCTACGACGATTTCGGCCAGGAACACACCCTGAGGGTGAACTTCACCAAGGTCGTGGGCACCAACAACCGTTGGCAGGCCGACGTCTCCGTCGATCCCCAGTCAACTCCTCCGACGAACACCCAGGTCGGCGTCGGCCAGGCGAACGCGGCCGGCAACACCTTCACGGTCGACTTCGACAACTTCGGCCTCCTCCGCGGCGTCACCGACGCCCAGGGCCGGAACGGCCCGAACGCCGGGGCCCTCAACGTCCAGGTTTCCTTCGACGTCCAGGGCGCGAACGCCCAGGCCGGCCAGCCCGTGAGGCAGAACTTCAGCATGAACCTGGGCCAGATCGGCAGCGTGGTCAACTCGATCACGCAGTTCGCCGAGAAGAGCTCGACCAAGGCCTTCAAGCAGGACGGCTACCCGATGGGTTACCTCGAGAGCTTCAAGATCGACCAGTCGGGCACCGTCACCGGGGTCTACTCCAACGGGACCAACCGGGCCCTCGGCCAGATCGCCCTCGCCTCGTTCACCAACCCGGGCGGGCTCGAGAAGGCGGGGGAGAGCACCTACGTCCAGTCGAACAACTCGGGCAACGCCAACGTCGGCGCCTCGGGCACGGCGGGGAAGGGCAAGCTCATCGCGGGAACCCTCGAAATGAGCAACGTCGATCTCGCCGAGCAGTTCACGGACATGATCGTCACCGAGCGCGGCTTCCAGGCGAACTCCAAGACGATCCAGACCTCGGACCAGATGTTGCAGGAGCTCTTAACACTGAAGAGGTAATGAACTATAGTGCACGTACATGATTGAGGTTACCAAACTCGACGGAAAGACGTTCTTCATCAACCCGCATCAGATCGAGTACATGGAGAGCAATCCGGACACCACGCTCGTGATGCTCTCCGGCAAGCGTCTTCTGGTGCGGGAGGGCGTCGGTGCGGTGATCGATAAGATCGTCGAGTATCGCAAGCGCATCGGGTATTTCAAGAACGAGGAATGATAGGGGACCGGGGCAATGTCTGATAACAAGGACGATTTTCTGGATCAGGATGAAGCAGCGCCCGCACTGGATACGGGAGCGAAAAAGGGAGGCGGGAACAATTTCCTGCTGACCATACTCAAGTTCGTCGCGATCGGGATCGGCGCGGTCGTGTTCATCATCACCGTCGTGATCATCACGATGAAGATCATGGACCGCGGCGGCAAGCCCCAGAGCGTCGTCATGCAGACCGAGGACTACCAGTCCACCCTTCCTACCTACGCCTACTACAGCGCCCTCGGCGAGATCCGGACCAGGACCCGGGACAAGACCCCGTACGCCGTCGTCGTCCGGATCAACCTCGGCTATCCCCTCGGATCCGACAAGCTCTTCCTCGAGAAACTGACCACCTCGACCCCGCGCCTGCGAGACGCGGTGCGGTCCTATTTCAGCGAAAAATCGGCCGAGGAGCTCGGGCCCGAAAACGAGCAGGTCGTGAAGCAGCAGATACTTGACCTGGCGAACAACATCATCGAAGGCGGCCAGATCAAAGAGGTCCTGTTCGAGCGGTTCGACGTCTCAGAGATGTGAGCAAACACAAGAGCGTTTGTTCCCGGCCTTCGGGCGCATGAAAGGGCGGAAAATTTTTCGGACGCATCGACGATGCCGAAAAAGATTTCCGCTTATTGCATTTTCTTGCCTTTCATGTAAATAATAGAAGGCGGAGTAACCATGACCGAAGTATTGTCGCAGGACGAGATAGATCAACTCCTCACCGCGATCAACGCGGGAACCACGGAACCCGAAGAGATCCGCCAGACGACTGATCAGAAAAAGATAAAGATCTACGATTTCCGTCGCCCGGACAAATTCTCCAAGGAGCAGATCAGGACCGTGCAGATGATGCACGAGACCTTCGCCCGGCTCACCTCGACCTCCCTTTCGGCCCAGCTCCGTTCCATCGTCCAGGTCCACGTCGCCTCCGTCGACCAGCTCACCTACGAGGAATTCATCCGCTCCATACCGACCCCGACCACGATGGCCATCATCAACATGGACCCCCTCAAGGGATCGGCCATCCTCGAGATCGACCCCGCCGTCGCCTTCACGATCATCGACCGCCTCTTCGGCGGCAAGGGCGAGAGCATCAAGATCCAGCGGGACCTTTCGGAAATCGAACAGTCGGTCATCGAGGGGATCATCGTCCGCATCCTGGGGAACATGAGGGAGGCCTGGGCCCAGGTCATCGACCTCCGTCCGCGGCTCGGGCAGATCGAGACGAACCCTCAGTTCGCCCAGATCGTCCCGCCCTCGGAGATGGTCGTCCTCGTGACGCTGGAAACCAAGGTCGGCGACGTCGAGGGCATGATCAACTTCTGCATCCCGTACATCACGATCGAGCCGATCATCTCCAAGCTGTCCGCCCAGTACATGTACTCGTCGGTCCGGCGCGGCACGACCACGGAAAACCTGAACATCCTGAAAGAGAAGATATCGAACATCGAGGTGACCATGGTCGCCGAGATCGGCCACATCCGCATCCCGATGCGCGACGTGCTCGCGCTGAGGCTGGGGGACGTCATCCGGCTTTCGAACACCAAGGTCGGGGACCCGATGGTCATCAACATCGGCAACAAGAAGAAATTCATGTGCCGTCCCGGCGTCGTCGGAAAGATGCTAGCGGTTCAGGTCATCAAGAGACTCGCCGATATTGAACAAAATGAGTTTGAAGAGCTCGCTGCTGAAGGAGAGGAATTAATATGAGTGACGGTTCGCTGACGCAGGACGAGATCGACGCGCTGCTTTCCGGAGTAGACGGTGGTGGTGGCGGCGGATCCCTCGGCGGCGGGGCCGCACCCTCGCCCGTTTCCGCTCCTTCGGGTTCGGGCATCAACGACCAGGAAAAGCGGTCGTTCCAGTCCCTGATCAACGGGGTGGCCTCGACCCAGGCCCAGACCCTTTCGATGATCACGGGCCAGACGGTGAGCATCAGGCAGACGGTGGTGGACGTCGCGAACCGGGACATGGTCCTCCAGGCCATCGGCGAGGAGGTCGTTTCGGTTTCGATGGACTTCTCCGAGGGGGCCGTCGGCGAGCACTGCTTCATCATGAACCAGGAGATGGGCATCAAGCTCGCCGGTCTCATGAACCACGAACCCGGGCTCACCCAGATCGACGACATGGCCCTCTCTTCGCTGCAGGAGGCGGTTTCCCAGTTCACCGGCCCCGAGGTCACGGTGTTCTCCGAGAAAAGCGGGGTCCAGGGCCTCCTGACGAATCCCCCCGAGGGGAAGTTTTCACCGAAGGCCATGGTGCAGCTCCCCGCCGGCGATTTCATGCGCGTCACCTACACCCTCGATCTCGGCGACGGCCAGACCGAAGACCTCGTCGAGATCTTCGCCCTGCCCATCGCCCGGCAGTTTACCGGTGCCCAGGGAGGGCGACCCGCGCAGCAGCAGCAACAGCAGCAGCAGAATTTCGGGATGCAGGGCCAGCAGCAGCAGCCGATGTACGCCCAGCAGATGGGCGGGATGCAAATGATGGGCGGCGGCCAGCAGCAGATGGGCTTTCCCGGTCAGTACGGCGGCGGTCAGCCCGGGCTCGGCGCCCCGAGCGTCCAGGCCGTCCAGTTCCCGAGCCTCCAGATGCAGGGGGCGAACCAGGAACAGGGCAACATCGGCCTCCTCATGGACGTCTACATGGAGATGACCGTCGAGCTCGGGAGAACCCGGAAGCTCATACGGGAAATCCTGGGCATGGGCGAAGGCACGATCATCGAGCTGGACAAGCTGGCCGGCGAGCCCGTCGACATCCTCGTGAACCACAAGCTGATCGCCAAGGGCGAAGTCGTGGTTATCGACGAAAATTTCGGCGTTCGCGTCACGGAAATCGTTTCACCTATGGAAAGAATGAGCGATATGAGCTAAAATAGGATCAAGGTTGACTCTGGGAGGGGGAAACTGAAAAAGTTTATTACGCTTCTATGCGCGGTTACCCTGCTGAACGCCGCGTTTGTCTGGGGGCAGGTTGCGGATAAGAGCGCGGCCCCCGTCGACGAAAAGACACTTACCATAGCCGATTCCACGCAAGGGGCGACGGGGACCCAGAAGCCGTCGACCGCGGGTGACGTGTGGTCGTTCGTCAGAATGGTCCTCGTTCTCGCCGTCGTCGTCGCCGGTATCTACGGCGTCTTCTTCCTGCTCCGCAAGACCGGAAAGCCGAAGGAAAAACAGTCCGGTTCGATCAGGATCCTCGGGTCGACGACCCTCGGTTCGAGCCGCTACCTGCACATCGTCGCCGTGGGGCGGCAGGTATTCCTCGTCGGGACGGGGGAGGGCGGGGTGTCCCTGCTCTCGGAGATCACAGACCACGAAACGATAGACTCGCTCATGCTCGAGGCGTCGAACAAGCCGACCGGCTCGGGCGCCCCCGAAAAACGCAATTTCGCCTCCATCATGATCGGCCTCCTGAACCGGGAAAGCAGGAAAAAGGCCGGGACCGATGGATCGGGACCGGGAATCCCCATGGATAGAACGCTGGATTTCATGAAGAACCAGAGGGAACGACTGAAAAAGTACTAGGGAAGGTTCGGAACGGGGTACCTGCGCCACGGTTCGGACCGATTTGGAAACTGGGGGGAATGATGAAAAAACTGTCGCTTATCGCGGCGGTCACGCTGCTTTTATTGGCAGCGGGGCCGTCCGTTTTCGCGCAAGCGGCCGCCGCCGGGGGAAGGTCCGTGTCCACGGTGAACAACCGCGGTACGACGGCCCTGCCTCAGCCGGCGCCGCTTCCCGGGCTTCCGTTCGTCGACCTGACGGTGAGGAATCCGAGGACGAACCAGGAAGTCGCCTTTTCCGTCCAGCTCCTCCTGCTGCTGACGGTCATATCCCTCGCCCCTTCGATCATCCTTCTCATGACGAGCTTCCTCAGGATATCGATCGTGCTCGATTTCGTCAGGCGCGCCCTTTCCCTCCAGTCGACCCCGCCGACCCAGGTGATCATGGGGATATCCCTGTTCCTGACTCTGTTCATCATGTGGCCGACCTTCCAGCAGATCTACGACGACGCCTACAAGCCCCTGGCCGACGGCAAGATCAGCGTCGAGACCGCCTACAAGGGGGCCGAGGCGCCCCTTCGCGTGTTCATGTACCGCCAGATGAGGGGCAACCCGGAGCAGATCAGGCTTTTCATGAGCATGAGGGGGCTTCCCAAGCCGCGGAACCTCGCCGACGTTCCGACCTACGTCCTCATCCCGGCCTTCATCCTGAACGAACTGACGATAGCCTTCAAGATCGGCATCCTCTTGTTCATCCCGTTCATCATCATCGACATGGTGGTGGCCTCGGCCCTCATGTCGATGGGCATGATCATGTTGCCGCCGGTCATGATTTCGATGCCGTTCAAGTTGATCCTGTTCATCCTGGTGGATGGATGGGGTCTGATGACCCAGGAGCTGATCCGCTCCTTCATGTAGCGAAAAGAGGTAGAGTATGAGTCTTGGCGATGCGGTTTCCATCATGAGGGGAGCGATCCTCGAAATCATCATCATCTCGGCGCCGATCCTGCTCGTCGGCATGGTCGTGGGGCTGATCGTCTCCATCTTCCAGGCGACGACCTCGATCCAGGAGCAGACCCTGACCTTCGTGCCGAAGATCGCGGCCATCCTCCTCGTCCTCGCCCTGCTCGGCGGCTGGATGTTCGATTCGCTCAGGAACTACACGATCAACCTGTTCAACATGATTCCGCAGATGAGGGGCTGACTCTAGATGCTCGACGAGATCGTCCGCAACGCAAACCTGTATTTCCTCGTTTTCGCGCGGATCATCGCCATGATCGAGCTTGCGCCCCTCTTGTCATCGGACGCCATACCCCAGTTCGCGAAGTTCGGCCTCGCCGGCTTCGCCGCCTTCATCGCCTTTCCCGCCGTCCAGGCTTCGGGCTACCCGGTGCCCACGAACGGCCTCGAATACGTCCTGCTGCTCGCCGGGGAAGCCCTCATCGGTATCATTATCGCCTTTTTCCTCGAGACTATTTACGCCGCATTTCAGGCGGCTGGGCAATTCTTCTCCCTCCAGATCGGTTTCGGCGCCTCGGAAGTCTACGATCCCCTGGCCCAGGTGGAAATCCCGCTGATGGGCCAGTTCCTGAACAACATCGCGATGTTCGTGTTTCTCACCATCGGGGGATTCCAGAAGCTCTTCCTCGTCGGCATCCAGAACTCCTTCGTCTCCCTCCGGGCCGTCGACCTCGTGACCCACCGCCAGCAGGTTCTCAACCTCCTCCTGTCGGGGCTGTCGGGACTTTTCGAACAGGCCTTCATCATCTGCGTCCCAATCCTGGGCACCCTCCTCGTGGTGTCGGTCGCGATGGGCCTCATGTCCAAGGCCGCGCCCCAGATGAACCTGATGACCGAGGGCTTCTCGATCTCGATCATGGTCTCCTTCATCATGCTCCTCGTCGCGATGCCGATCATGATGGAGACCTTCGCCCGGGTCATCGACAACGGCTTCAACGTGCTCCAGAACTTCTACGGCCAGGTGAAGGGGGCGAAGGCATGAGCGCCGCCTTCGCCGGTTCCCGGCCTTTGGGCGGCGCGGAGATGAGCGGCCTCTCCCCGCGTAAAAGCCGCGTTCGGCTTTCCGGACCCTTCGCCGAGGTCGACCTCCAGTGGTTCGCCGCCGAGGACGAGGGACGGACCGAGGAACCGACCGAATACCGCATCAAGAAGGCCAGGGAGGAGGGCCGAGTCGTCAAGAGCCAGGAGCTCATCGGCGCCCTGGGCCTGCTGCTGCCCTTCCTGACCCTGGTCGTAGCCGCCCCGTCCATGCTCGGCACCCTGCAGGAGATGATCACTTTCTTCTTCCAGCGCTGCGCCGAGATCGATCCGATCAGCGAGCCCGGCCCCCTGGTGCAGGCCTTCTACCGCTACTTCCTCCAGCTCACGGTCCCGATCGCGGCGGTGGCGGTCATCTCGGCGGTGGCCTCCAACATGGTGCAGGTAGGCTTCCTCTTCACCTTGAAGCCCATCACCCCGGATTTCACGAAGATCCTTCCCCGCTTCGGGCAGTACTTCAAGCGGACCCTCTTCTCNNAAGGCGAGGGAGGAGGGCCGGGTCGCCAAGTCCACCGAGCTCGTCCAGGCCGTCGTTCTCCTCCTCCCGACCCTGGCGATAGCCCTTCTTTCGGGCTACCTGCTCAACACCTTCCTCGAGATGATGACCTTCTTCTTCACGAGGTCGGTCGAGCTCGACCCGACCAAGGACGCCATCATCGCCCATGCCTTTTTCAACTATCTCCTGAAGCTCACCCTGCCGATCGTCGGGGTGGCCTTCATCGCGGCCCTTTTCTCGAACATCGTGCAGACCGGCTTCCTGTTCACGGTGAAGCCGATCACGCCGGATTTTTCGAGGATCGTGCCGAAGTTCGGCCAGTACTTCAAGCGGACCCTGTTCTCGACGGAGGCCCTGTTCAACCTGGCCAAGTCCATTGTCAAGATGGCCATCATCGGCTTCATCGCCTACCTCACGATCAAGGGCGAGATCAAGAAGCTCTCGGGCCTCATGCTCGCGCCCTTCTGGGCCTCGATCACCTTCATTTCGGGCCTCGTGGTCAAGATCATCGTGGAATGCGCCATCGCCTTCCTCGCCCTCGCCGTCATCGACTACCTGTTCCAGCGCCGCCAGTTCATGGAATCCCTGAAGATGACCAAGCAGGAAGTGATCGAGGAACGCAAGATGTTCGAGGGCGATCCCCAGATCAAGTCGAGGCTCCAGCAGCGGATGCGCGAGCTCCTGCAGAAGAACATGGCCCAGAACGTTCCCAAGGCCGACGTCGTGGTCACGAACCCGACCCACTTCGCCGTGGCCCTCGAGTGGAACAGGTCGACGATGGCGGCCCCGACGGTGACCGCCAAGGGCGCCGACGAGATGGCCCAGGCCATCAAGAAGATAGCCCGAGACAACGACGTCCCGATCATCGAGAACCGGCCCCTCGCGAGGGCCCTGTACGCCGAGGTCGAGATCGGCGACGCGATTCCGGAGAAGTACTACTCGGCCATCGCGGCCATCCTCGCCCAGGTCTACCGCATGAACGATACGGCCGAGCGGGTGGCGAGCGATCTGACCGGAGCGTAGCTTCGGGAGGTTCGCCGGGACCTTACCGGGCGTAGCCTGGCACGGCGGGGGCGCGGGAACCTCAGGGTGACCGTGCTTCCCGATAGACCGATTTTTTGGGAAAGGAGGGTATATGGCAGACGCTCAAAGAGTTTTCGCGAACAGCTTCCTGCAGAACCGCAGCGACCTGTTCGTTGCCATCGGTACGCTCATCATCGTATTCATGCTCATCATTCCGATTCCGACGGTATTGCTCGATACCTTCATGGCCCTGAACCTGATCCTGAGCCTGCTCATCATCCTGATCACGCTCTATATCGGAAAACCGACCGAATTCGCGATTTTCCCGACCCTGCTTCTCGTGTCGACCATCTTCGGGCTTTCGCTGAACGTCTCCTCGCTCAGGCTGATCCTGACCAAGGGAGCCAAGTTCGACGGGCGCATGATCCGGGCCTTCTCGAGCTTCGTCGTCGGCTCGGGCGGGACCGAGGGCCTCGTGGTCGGCTTCATCATCTTCATCGTCATCATCGCGGTCCAGGCCATCGTCATCACCAAGGGCTCGACCCGGGTCGCCGAGGTCGCGGCCAGGTTCGCCCTCGATTCCCTTCCGGGCAAGCAGATGGCCATCGAGGCCGAGT
>DBTK01000008.1:24301-33334 GCA_002307015.1 Spirochaetaceae bacterium UBA1318 | reverse complement strand
AAGCAGATGGCCATCGAGGCCGAGTACAATTCGGGGGCCATCACCGAGGAGGAATCCCAGAAGAGGAAGCGCGAGCTCCAGCGGGAGGTCGATTTCTACGGGGCCATGGACGGAGCGAGCAAGTTCGTTTCCGGGAACGTCAAGGTCGGCATCTTCATCACCGTGATCAACCTCATCGGGGGCATGATCGTCGGCATGGCCCTCCATGGCGAGGACTTCACCTCGGCCATCAAGACCTACACGACCCTGACGATCGGCGACGGACTGCTGACCCAGTTCCCGGCCCTCCTCATCTCGACGGCGACCGGTATCGTCGTCACGAGGTCGGTGTCCGACGGGACCTTCGGCGGGGACGTAAAGGACCAGTTTTCGCGGAACGCCAAGATCTACTGGGTGGCCGCGGTGGTCATGCTCGTCTTCTCCGTCCTGCCCGGTTTTCCCTGGTACGTGCTCATCCCGATAGCGGCCCTCATGGGCTACACCGGCTACCGGCTCTCCCAGAAGGAACTGGTCGACAAGGACAAGGCCAAGCTCAAGGAGGCCGCGGCGAAAAAGACCGAGGGCGTTCCGGCGGAGCTTTCCCCCGTCGTGCCCCTCGACCCCCTCTCCCTCGAGCTCGGCTACGGCCTCATCCCGCTCGTCGACAAGGACAAGGGCACCGAGCTCCTGGACCGGATCACCGGCATCAGGCGGGAGTCGGCCCTCGACATGGGCCTCGTCGTCCCCCGCATCCGGATCATCGACAACATGCGCCTGGAGCCCAGCGAGTACTGCTTCAAGATCAAGGGGGTGGAGGTCGGCCGGGGCTCGATCAGGCTCGGCTACTTCCTCTGCATCAACCCGGGCGGGATCAAGGAAGACATCCCCGGCGAGAAGGCCAAGGATCCGGCCTTCGGGCTTCCCGCCCTCTGGATCACGGACGAGTACCGGGAACGGGCCGAGCGGGCCGGCTACACGGTCGTGGATTCCTCCTCGATCATCGCCACCCACCTGACCGAGATCATCAAGAAGCACGCCTCCTCGATCCTGGGCCGACAGGAGGTCCAGTCTATCCTCGACGCCCTGAAGAAGGACTATCCGACCGTCGTCGAGGAGGCCTCGAAGCTCCTTTCCACCGGGGAGATCCAGAAGGTCCTCCAGGGCCTCCTCCGCGAGCAGGTTTCGGTGCGCAACATGGTCACCGTCCTCGAGACCCTGTCGGACTACGCCGCGGTCACCAAGGACGTCGGCTTCCTGGTCGAAAAGGTGAGGCAGGCCCTGGGCCGGCAGATCTGCCTCCAGTACGCCGACGAGGGCAAGACCCTCAAGGTCCTGACGATCGAGCCCGTCCTCGAGCAGAAGATCATCGACGCCCGGGTCGAGACCGGGGGCCAGGCCGTCTGCGCCCTCGAGCCGGAACTCCAGAGGAAGTGGGTCAAGGCCGTGTCCCAGGCCGTCCACGCCGTCCAGGAGACCGGGCTCTTCGCCATCGTCCTCTGCTCCGAGGCCGCGAGGGCCCTGGTGCGGAGCTCGACCGAGCGCGAGATCCCGGACCTCACCGTGCTTTCGGTGCCGGAGATCGTGCCGGACATGAACGTCGAAGCCGTCGGCGAAATAAAAGTTGAAGGATAGCGCATGCAATACTTTACCGAACAGGCGGGATCGCAGGGCGAGGCGATCAGGCGAATCAAGGACAAGTACGGGGAAAGCGCCCGCATCCTGACCCATCGGACCGTCCGCCTTCCCGGCTTCCTGGGCATCTTCTCGAAGGATGGGGTCGAGGTGACCGGCTACATCTCCGAGGACTCCGGGGTCAAGCAGCAGAAGAAGCTCGACCTCGAGGAGGAAAAGAAGAAGATCCTCGCCTCGGTCAAGACGGAGCAGACCATGCAGCTCGTCCTCAAGGAGGTCCAGGACCTCAGGGACAAGCTCGATTCGGTGCCTCTCACCCGGGACAGGCGCGAGGACCACCCGACCGTCGAGAAGATACGGGACCTCCTGATCCGGAACGACTTCATCTACGATTGCATCGAGGGCACGATCGACCGGATCCGCGAGGAGTTCTCCCTCCAGGACCTGGACGACTACGACAGGGTCCAGGATTCGGTGATCGAGTGGTTGGGCGACAGCATCGGCCTCTACGAGGAAAAGATCGAGTCCTCGCCCAAGGTCATGATCCTCGTCGGGCCGACCGGGGTCGGGAAGACGACGACGATCGCGAAGCTCGCCGCCGTCTACGGCATCGGCTCGCCGGAGCTCCGTCCCCTCAACGTCCGCATGATCACGATCGACAACTACAGGATCGGCGCCAGGCAGCAGATCGAGACCTACGGCTCCATCATGGGGATTCCGGTCTCGACGGCCGAGACCTTCGACGATCTCAGGAAGACCATAGCCCTCTACCAGAAGGACGTCGACCTCGTCCTGATCGACACGATCGGGAAGAGCCCGAAGGATTACGTGAAGCTCGCCGAGATGAAGGAGCTCCTGACCGCGGCGGGAACCCAGGCCGAGGCCCACCTGGCGGTGAGCGCGACGACCAAGGCCTCCGACCTCCGCGAGATCATGCAGCAGTTCGAGCCCTTCAACTACCTCTCCGTCGTCATCACGAAGCTGGACGAGACGGCCAGGATCGGCAACATCGTGAGCGTCCTGGCCGAGAAGAGGAAGCCCGTATCCTACGTCACCGACGGCCAGCGGGTCCCCCAGGACATCCAGAGGGCCTCGGCCCTTCCGCTGCTGCTGAGGCTCGAGGGATTCAGGGTGAACAGGCAGAAACTCGAGGAAAGGTTCCCCGCGGGGAGCCCGATGAAGATAGAATGGGATCGCCGCCCCCGGAACGGGGCATAGAGAGGACACAATGGAAGACCAGGCGGAAAAGCTCCGTGAGCTCATGAAGAACAGGGCCGTCGGACAGAACGGCCAGAAGAAGACCCGCATCATCGCCGTCTCGAGCGGGAAGGGCGGGGTCGGAAAGACGAACGTCTCGATCAACATGGCCATCGCCTACGCGAGGCTGGGCAAGAAGGTCATCGTCATGGACGCCGACCTCGGGCTCGCCAACGTGAACGTGATCCTGAACATGATCCCGAAATACAACCTCTACCACGTCATCAGGAAGCAGAAGTCGATGCGGGACATCATCCTGGATACCGAGTACGGGATCCAGATCGTGGCGGGGGCCTCGGGCTTTTCCAAGATAGCGAACCTCTCCGAGGAGGAGAGGCAGAACTTCATCGAGGAGCTCTACACCCTCTCGAGCGCCGACATCGTCATCATCGATACCTCGGCCGGGGTGTCGAGCAACGTCCTCGATTTCATCGCGGCCTCGGACGACACGATCATCGTGACGACCCCGGAGCCGACGGCGATCACCGACGCCTACGGGATCATCAAGATCATCGCGACCGAGATCAACAACATGAACATGGGCCTCAAGCTCATCGTGAACCGGGTCCATTCGGTGACCGAGGGAAAGAAGATAGCCGAGCGGGTCATCACCATCGCGGGCCAGTTCCTGAACCTCAAGGTCGACTATCTCGGCTGCATCTACGACGACCCCGAGGTCTCACAGGCCGTGCTCAGGCAGAAGCCCTTCATCGTCACCGATCCGAAGGGGAAGGCCTCGATCTGCATCGAGCACATGGTCAGCAAGCTGGAGAAGACCGACTACAAGGAAGGGAGCGGTATCTCGCGGTTCGTCAAGAAATTGCTGGGTCGGATAGAGTAGTGAAACGGCCGTTGCTTGACGCGTGGCCGGCTTTTGCCTACACTTTGTACGGGAGGGATCGGGCTTGATTAACTGGAGGATATCGGCGTTCTGCTCGGGCGGTGCCTTCGTCCTTTCCCTGCTCATCGGGCTGGTGAGCGGCAATTTTTTCGGTGTCGCGTTGCTCAGGGCCTTCGCCCTCGGAATCGGCTTTGGAATCATCGCGTCGGCCGCCTACGCGGCCATGGCGAAATGGGTTCCGGAGGCCATCACCGAGATCGAAACGCCCCCTGGCGGGACGGGGGCAAGGGAACCGAACGCCGATCCGGCCGGTCCCCGGATCGACATCACCCTGCCCGCCGAGCAGCCCGAGTTCGTGTCTCCGGGAGCGCCCGGAGAGGCCGAGGAAGCGGTCGACGGATCGTTCGTTTCCTTCGCTCCGCAGGCACCCCATGAAATCGCCGATTCGGATTCCCCGAGGTCGGCTGATTCGTCGGGGACGGGCGGCGCCTATTTCTCGGGCGACATCTCGGACGATGTCGACGTCCTGCCCGACCTCGAAAGCCTGTCCGACGCCTTCGTCGCGCCCGAGCCCGTATCCATCGAGGAGTCGGATTCGTCCCAGGGCTCGTCCCGGGGGGCGGAGAGCTCGAGGCCCCGGGCCTATTCTCCCAACGACGGTCCCGATCCGAAAACGCTCGCAAGCGCCGTACGGACGATGTTTAATAAAGATCAGGAAGGAAAGTGAACGATGAGCACCATGCCGATGGAAGGTAAGACCGAAGAGGAGCTCTGGTCGCTCTACAAGACAACGCGGGATCCCGTCATTCGCGACGCGTTCATCAAACAGTACGCTCCTCTCGTCAAGTACGTAGCCGGAAAGGTCGCCATCGGCATGCCGAATACCGTCGAGTTCGATGATCTCGTCGGGTTCGGCGTTTTCGGCCTTCTCGACGCCATCGACAAGTTCGATCCGGAAAAGAACGTCAAGTTCAAGACCTACGCCGTCACCAGGATCAGGGGAGCCATTTTCGACGAGCTCAGGTCCATCGACTGGGTGCCCCGGTCGGTCAGGCAGAAGACGAGGGAGATCGAGGAGGCGATGAGGGGGCTCGAGGCGAACCTCGGCAGGGCCGCGAGCGATCAGGAGATCGCCAGCTCCCTGGGCATGTCGGACACGGACTTCCAGTCCACGATGCTCAAGATTTCCGGCACCTCGATCCTGTCGCTGAACGACGTCTGGTACTCCGGCGAGGATGCCGACAAGATCTCGATCGGCGAGAGCATCGAATCGCCCCAGAGCCTGAATCCCGATACGATCATCGAGAAGGACGAGATAAAGCGGGTCATCATGGGGGCCATCAACGAGCTGCCGGAAAAGGAAAAGAAGGTCCTGGTCCTCTATTACTACGAAGACCTCACCCTGAAGGAGATCGGCCAGGTCCTCGAGGTGACCGAATCCAGGGTCTCCCAGCTCCATACCAAGGCCATCATGAGGTTGAGGACGAAGCTCACGAACCTGAGAAAGGGAATCCTCTAGGAGTAGCCAATGATCAGCCTGACCGAAATGCAGGAGGTGATCTCCCGCCAGCTCGAGGAAGACAAGAAGATCCGCTCGATCGAGGCGACGGGCGATACCCTCGAGGAGGCGGTGGCGAACGCCGCCCTCGAACTCCGCATCAGCGTCAGGCGGGTCGAGTTCGAGACCCTCGAACGGGGGTCCTCCGGCTTCATCGGCGTCGGTCGCAAGGAATGGAAGATCCGCGCCTACGAGTCGGTCAAGCAGGAAAAGCCGGTCGCCCGGACCTCCACGAGCCTCGAAGACCTCGAGAAGGAGGCCACCCTCATTCCGATCCAGGTCGACAAGGACGGCGAGGTTTTCGTCCGCCTCTTCAACGACGGGGTTTTCCTCAAAGTAACCTCGCCACTCGGAAAGGGCAAACGCATCCAGGACAAGACGGCCATCGACCGGCTCCACGCGAGGGCCGTCAACGATTTCGACGAAGGCCTCGTTTCCCGCATCGTCAAACAGGCCGAGGGCGAGTATATCAGGGTGGGGGAGTTCATCGGAAACCCCGCCAACGATTCGAACCTCATGATCGACATAGCCGATCAGGAGATGCGCGCCTTTCTCAAGATCTCCCATCCCGGTCCCGGCGGAACCGACCTGTCGGCCGCGGGCATGATCGCCTTCCTCCACAACAACAGGGTCATCCACGGCATCAAGGAAGAGGTCATACGGGATCTCGAGGACAAGCCCCGGTACAACGAGGCAGTCCTCGTCGCCGAGGGCACCAAGCCCGTGCACGGCCGGGACGCCCGCATGGTCTTCAACTTCGAGACCGACCAGTCGAAGATCAAGCTCCGCGAGACGAACGGCAAGGTCAATTTCAAGGAACTCAACATCGTCCAGAACGTCGTCGAGGGCCAGCTCCTGGCGAAGCGGGTTTCGGCCGAGAAGGGCGTTCCCGGCAAGACCGTCACCGGAAAGCTCCTCCCGGCGGAGAACGGCCGCGACATGGCCATCGTGCCGGGAAAGAACACCCACATCTCGGACGACGGCAGCTCCCTCGTCGCCGACATCAACGGCCAGGTCCTGGTCGTCAACGGCAAGGTGAACGTCGAGCCGATCTACACCGTCCAGGGGGACGTCAACCTCCATACCGGCAACGTCACCTTCCTCGGCACCGTCATCATCTCCGGGAACGTCGAGGACGGCTTCGCCGTCAAGGCGACCGGCAACATCGAGATCCGGGGCAGCGTCGGCAAGGCCGACCTCGAGGCCGAGGGCAACATCATCGTCGACCAGGGCATATCGGGCAAGAACGGCGGCACCGTGAAAAGCGGCGGCTCGGTCTGGGCCCGGTTCATCCAGAACGCCTCGGTCGAGGCGGACGGCCTGGTCGTGGTGAGCGAAGGCATCATCAATTCGAACGTCGACTCGAACCGCAAGGTCATCTGCCAGGGCAAGCGCGCCTACATCATCGGCGGCAGGATCAGGGCCGCCGAGGAGATCAACGCCAAGATCCTGGGCTCCCAGGGCGGCGGCGCCGGCACCGTCCTCGAGGCGGGCTACGACCCCAAGAGCAAGGAGAGGATGGACCGCCTCGTCGTACAGTTCGAACAGCTCAAGAAGCAGCTGGACGACTACAGCCTCAACATCCAGACCCTGCTCAACATCAAGCGCCAGCGCCGAACCCTTCCCGAGGACAAGATGGCCATGCTCCAGGAGCTCCAGGAAAAGAAGCACCAGCTCGAGGTCGAAGGGGCGAATTCGGGAAAGGAAATCGAAAAACTCAAGGGCTACCTCGAGAACCTCAAGATCCGCGGCAAGATCTGCGCCTCGAGCAAGGTCTTTCCCGGGGTCGAGGTCGTCATCCGGGATATCAAACTTACGGTCAACAACGAGTACAAGGCGGTCACGTTCATACTCGAAAACAACGTGATCAGGGTCACCAAGTACGAAGAGGTCGAGGAAGACCTCAAGAAGGGACCGAATGGCTATACAACCCATTGACCTGCAGACCCTCTTCCTTCAGATGAACCAGGTGAGCAAGGACCAGGCCGCCGGCAAGGACGCCGAGGCGGTCACCCTCGCCAATCAGGCCGAGGAGTTCATCAAGAGATCGGAAGAGGAGGCGACATCCGTCGTCCAGACCGACGCGACCGAAGAGGGAGTCGAGCGGGTGAAGGACGGGATGAAGAAATCGACCGCACGCGGAAAGAAGAAGGGGACGAAGGGCGGCGAGGAAGAGGTTACGGAGGCCGAGGAGGAGGTCGTGAAGGACCCGAACCTCGGTCACCATATAGACATTTCAGGCTAGCTATGGCAAAATTCGACTAGCCAATGGGAAACCTTCTGATTCTGCTGCTGCTTGACATCGCGGCTCTCGCCGGAATGTTCGTCTACTTCAACAACCGCATTCACAAAAACATGGAACCGGACGTGCTGCTGGGGAAGGTCCGTGACGAGGTGAACCGCATGCTGCTCGAATTGAACCAGACGACGGACCGCAACATCGATCTCCTGGAGGATCGGATAAAATCCCTCCACGAGGTGCTCAAGACCGCCGACCACCGGATCTCCCTGATGAAGCGCGAGGTCGACAAGAGGGCTTCGGAGACTGCCACCTACACCGAGCTCGGGAAACACCTGCCGCGGGTCGTGGTCCCCGTCGAGCCCCCTCCCCGTGAGACGGTTCCGCGGCAGCCGACTCAGCCGGCTCCCGAGACCCCGGAGCCCTCTGAGGTCGAGGAACCGGCAGCCCCGTACGGCTCCGAGGGGAGCCGGGATGTTCCCGACGCGGCGAAACCCCAGGGCCCTGAAAAGCCCGTCGCGGAGCGGCCCGCCGGACATTCTCTCCCAACCAGGGGGCGCCAGAGCCAGGCCGCTCTTTCCGTGAATCCGGAACCGGGCGCGGTCAGGATCCAGCGGTCCGCCGAGCAGATCGACATACGCAAACCACTGCCGGAACGGGCCCTCGAGCTCTACCGGATGGGATTCACCGCGGAGCTCATCGCCTCCCGTCTGGGACGGACGGTCGGTGAAATCGAATTGATGCTATCCCTCGAAGAACGAAAAGGCGATTTCGGTGAGCGCGATACTGGGAATTGACCTGGGAACCACTAACTCATCCTGCGCGGTCTTCGACGACAGGGAGCCGATCGTCATACCGAACGACCGGGGCCTGAGGGTCACCCCGTCCGTGGTGGCTTTCTCGGCCGACGGGTCCTACCTCGTCGGGGAATCGGCGAAGAACCGCTCCCTGCTCGATCCGGCCCTGACCGTCAGGGCGGTCAAGCGCCGCATGGGCGAGGAGGGCGACGTCCTTTCGGTGAACGGGAAGGGCTATTCCCCCGTCCAGATCAGCGCCCTCATCCTGGCCAAGATCAAGGACGACGCCGAGCGCTACCTGGGCGAAAAGGCCGATTCGGCGGTCATCACGGTTCCCGCCTATTTCTCCGAAAAGCAGAGGCGGGCGACCAGGGACGCCGGAACCCTCGCCGGTTTCAATGTCCTCCGTATCGTCAACGAGCCGACGGCCTCCGCCCTCGCCTATGCCCTCAAGACCCAGGGTTCGGCCTCCGCGGCGTCGGGACGACGGGTTCTCGTCTACGACCTCGGCGGGGGCACCTTCGACGTCACCGTCCTCGCCAGGGAGGGCTCGGAATGCCGGGTGCTCTCCTCGAGGGGAGACGGTAGGCTCGGCGGCGCCGACCTCGACCGCGAACTCAGGAGGCTCGCCGCGGAGCGCCTCAAGGCCGAGGGGCTGAATCTGGACTCCGACCGATTCCTGGCTCAGCAGCTCGCCGAGGCGGCGGAGCGGGCCAAGATCGAGCTGTCG
>DBTK01000008.1:23832-24240 GCA_002307015.1 Spirochaetaceae bacterium UBA1318 | reverse complement strand
GGCACCTTCGACGTCACCGTCCTCGAGATGACCGGCTCGGACTGCCGCGTGCTTTCCTCCCGGGGCGACGACAGGCTCGGCGGCCTCGATTTCGACGCCCTGCTGATGGACGCGGTGAGGGCCGAGTTCGGCAGGCGCTTCGACCCCGCGGCCCTCGAACTCGACCGGATGCTGATGCAGCAGCTCGCCGACCAGACCGAACGCGCCAAGATCGAGCTTTCGGGCCGGGATTCGGCCCTGATCGCCGTGCCCTTCGCCTCCGGGCCCGGGAACCTCGAACATTTCACCTTCGAGATCCGGCGCGAGGAATTCGAGCGCATGATCCGGCCCCTCATCGAAAGGACGGTCTCCCTCGTGCTCCAGGCCCTGGGCGAGAGCGGCCTCGGCTCGGGCGGGGGCGATGCCCTC
>DBTK01000008.1:568-23578 GCA_002307015.1 Spirochaetaceae bacterium UBA1318 | reverse complement strand
CGGGGTCGATGCCCTCGTGCTCGCGGGGGGATCGAGCCGAATCCCCCTCGTGCGACAGATGCTCTCAGCCGCGATCGGGAAGGCAGCCGAACCCCGGATCAATCCCGAGGAGATCGTCGCGCTCGGAGCCGCCGTCGAGGCAGCCGCGGTCTCCGGCCTCCTGCCCAATTTCCGGATCCGGGACGTCACCTCCTTCTCGCTCGGGGTGGAGATCGAGGGGGACGAGTTCGTGCCCATCATCGAGAAGAACGCCCCCCTGCCGCTGAAGCGGGCCCGATATTTCACGACGATCGGCGACGACCAGTCCTCGGTCGAGATCCATGTTCTCCAGGGCGAGGAGGGTAAGGCCTCCAGAAACCACTCCCTCGGCCGCTTCCTCCTTTCGGGCATCAGGCCGGGAAAGCGGGGCGAGCCGAGGATCGAGGTCTGCTTCGAGCTCGACGCCGACGACCTCCTGCACGTCTCGGCCAGGGACGCGGACACCGGCGCGAGGCAGGAGATATCGATCGCGCCGGAGCGGGCCGCGGGAGCAAAGGGAGAGCTCGCCGAGAAGGTCCTCTCCCTCCTCGGACGGGTACGGGACCTCAAGGCCTCGGTCGCCGTCGATCGAGGCTTCGAGCGCGAGATCGAGGAGACCCTCGGCCTCGCCGACATCGCGGCGAGGGACGGGGACGAACAGCTCCTGAAGGAGAGCCGCATGGCCCTCGAAACGATAGTCGGCGAACTCCTCGCCGAAACGGACAAGGTATGACCGAGCGTGACCTGTACCGGATACTCTGTCTGGAGCCTGGCGCCGAGAGGGAGGACGTCAAGGCGGCCTACCGTCTCCTCTCCAAGAAATACCACCCCGACTACACGGGGGACCCCGCCACGGGAGAGCGCTTTTCCCGGGTCGTCAGGGCCTACCGCATCCTCGAGGTGAGGATGCAGAAGGACAGCTACCTTTCCTCTCCCGTCTCCGAGCGATACCGCCCCATCCAGAGCGGGAAGACCGACATCTTCTCGCTCGGCGAGATGCTCACCTCGGGCTCTTCGGTCGAGGTGAGGGTTATGGCGGTCCGCAAGCTCGGTCTGTCCGGCCGAAGGAGCGCCTACGTCTTCCTGAGGCGGGCCTTCTACGATCCCGCGGAGGCCGTGGTGAGGGCCGCCGTCCAGGCCGTCGCCCTCCTCGGGGTACGGCAGTCGGCCGGCGAGATCGCCTCGGTTTTCACCCGCGGAAGCATGGAACTCAAGGCCTTCATCCTCGATACCGCCCAGGCGACCGGCGACCGGCTCTTCCTTTCCGTCCTCGAGGCTGCGGCCGCCGATCAGGATCCCCTGGTTTCAGGCCGTGCCCGAATCCTCCTCGCGGGCTTCCGACGTCCCTAAGGCCACCGAAAACCATCCTGCCCCCGTCGTCACCCCTTTGCGAACCGTCCGGGGCGCCAAATTATCCTCGAATCGCCTTAAGTTCGTTCCTGAAACTATCGATGAGTACAATAGGGTATCTTCATGGATTTTCAGGAACTGGAACGAATTATACTACTCGAGTCCGAGGCCCGCGGCGAGCGACTCTACCGCGTCGTCGTTTCCTTTCCGGACGATGCCGTTTTCATGGCCCGCGCAGCCCTCTCGGCGCTCACGCGCCTCGAGACCGTCGCCGCCGTCGTCGCCGTCATCCCCCTCCCCGAAGCCCATCCCGAAAGCTCCCGATCCCTCGTCGCCTTCTGCTCGTCGGCCCTCGCCGGCCCGGAACTCCAGGCGAGGATTGTCCGCGAGGCCGGGATCGAGGCATCCTGCGAGGGAGTCGACTTCGAAGACTTCGCCGCGGAACGGCAGAGGGCACAGGAGGGATTCGAGCGATCCGCCTCCAACACGGTTTTCGCCCCGTCAGGTCAGGCAAGCTCACCCCGGAGCGTCCTCCACACCCTTATTTTCGATTACAAAGCCCTCATCTGCGACCTCGTCTCCCTCCTATCGTCGGTTTCTGCGGCGGAACGGCGGGTTCCTTCCTCATCCCGCTTCGAGCGAGCCCTCATGGGGCTTTCCTCCGACAGGACCCGTCTCGTGGAATTCACGGTCGAGGGCAAGGAATGGGCGATTCCCGACTGCGCGGTCGAATCCTTCGTCGATCTCGAAGAGGCCCGCTTCATGAGGGGCCGGGGAGAATGGCTCTATGGGACCTCGAACGGAGAGTATCCGGTGTTCGGCTCCGGCTCCGAACCCGAGTGGGCCTCGGTGCTCCAGGCCTCGTCCGAAGCCGCCGGAATCCTCGTCGACTACGCGGGGAAGAAGACCCTCGTTCTCGCCGAGAAGCTCGAGAGGCGGACGACGGCCGTCCTTCCCAGTTTTCAGTTCCTGTCGAAGCGGGGAGGCGCGGCCTATAGCGTATCCTACGGCCAGGGCGAACGGACCCTCCTTCTTCCCTCGGCCCTCTAGACCCGGCCCCGCGAGAGGTCCGGTTTGACAGGCAAGGCGCCGAAACGGTATAGTAGCCTTCGGTTCACGGAGGATCATCCATGCCTGCATCCACCGATTGGCGCGATGAGAAATATACCGAAGTCTACAATGAAACCATCACTTCCCTTGAACGCCGCCGTTCCCTCGGCAATCTCACCCTCGCCGAACTCGAGGGTGTACTGACCGCGCTCTACGTGCAGGACGGGAACGACTGGACCGGCCGCGGGGCGCTCCAGGATACCGTCCTGGGAGCGACGATAGCGGCGCACGAACACTTCCTGGTCGAATGGAAGGCATTAAACCGGAACGAGGAGTCGACACCATGAGCATCGAGATGAGAGAAGTCGTTTCCCACGCTGACCTGATGAAATTCATCAACTTCCAGTTCACGATTTTCAAGGGAAACCCCTATTGGGTTCCCTCGTTCATCTTCGACGAGGTGAACGCCCTCGATCCGAAGAAAAATCCGGCTTTCGCCCATTGCGAAGCGAAGCTCTGGCTCGCGTACCGCGGCAAGAAGATCGTCGGCAGGATAGCCGGCATCATCAACAACAAGTATATCGAGAAGTGGGGAAACAAGTACGCGCGCTTCGGCTGGATCGACTTCATCGACGATCCCGAGGTGGCGAAGGCCCTCCTCGACACCGTCGAGTCCTGGGCGAAGGGGAAGGGGATGGTCGGCATCCAAGGCCCCCTGGGCTTCACCGACCTCGACAAGGAAGGCATGCTGGTCGAGGGCTTCGAGGAGCTCGGCACCATGCCCATGATCTACAACCATCCCTACTATCCGAAATACCTCGAGCGCTGCGGCTACGAGAAGGACGTCGACTGGCTCGAGTACGAGATCAAGGTGCCCAAGGAAATTCCCGAAAAGGCCCTCCGCGTCCAGGAGCTGGTCCTGAAAAGGACGAAGCTCCGCATCTACACGGCGAAGAAACCGAAGGACATCGTCCGGTACGGGGACCAGATCTTCGATCTCATCAACGTGGCCTATTCCGGTCTCTACGGAACCGTCGAGCTCAACAAGAAGCAGATCGACGCCTACATCAACCAGTACCTGGGCTTCGCCGACGTCAGGTTCGTGAAGCTCATCATAGACGAGGACGACAAGCTCAGGGCCTTCGGCGTGGCAGTGCCCTCCCTCTCCCGTGCCCTCCAGCAATCGAAGGGACGGCTTTTCCCCATCGGCTGGATCTATGTTCTGAAGGCCCTCAAGAAACCGCGCTACATCGATCTCCTCCTCGTCGCCGTCGACCCGAAATTCCAGGCGAGCGGCATTCCCGCCCTCCTCATGACCTCGATCTGCAAGAGCGCCCTCGACGTGGGGGTGATCTCGGCCGAGACCTCGGGAGAACTGGAGGACAACGTGAAGGTCCAGAGCCTCTGGAAGGACTTCGAGCGCCGCCAGCACAAGCGCCGCCGGGCCTACAAGAAGATGTTCTAGCGCCCTCTCGGAAGGCGACGTCTTTTCGATGGCCGGCGAGCCCGGAAGGTGGCGTCCCGTCAAGTGGCGTAAGAGCGGTCGCGGGCATGGCTGCGGCCGAGCTGGAAACACGTTCGGGCCGGGCTCACGCAATCGCCTGGCCCAGTTCACCGCCGGCCATCGCGTTACGTGCCAGGATAGCGGCGACCGGTCCAGGCGGCCGATCGAGGCCTGGCGGAGAGAGCATAGTGACAGCCGTCCTCACTCGGCTCTTGGAAATCCGCCTCACCTGGAATCTTGCCCTAACCGCGAGTGTGATCCGCCACACCTACCTCCTTGATAAAGGCGAGCAGGAGCGTGCCGAGCCGAACCGGCTGCTCCTGCTGGATCCAGTGACCGGCGCCGTCGATCAGCTCGATGCCACCCATCCTCGTCGCCACCTTCGTCCTCATAAGTTCGAGCGCGCCCGGTGCCGAATAGGGACCCCAATCGCTCTTTCCGCCGATGAAGATCGACGGGACATCGATCGTCTTGCCCGAAAACAGGCGTAACTCAGCGTTTAAGTCTGGATTTGAATAGACGCGATACGTCTGCAGGGCGCCTTGAAACCCAGTGCGGCCATACTCCTGCGTGTACACCCCAAGTTCCGGCTCGGTGAGCCATTTGCAGGCTAGGACCTCGGCAGCGGAAGGTTGGAATGGAGCGACGGTCTGGGACATCGTCTTGCCGAGATCCATGATGTAATAGGTGGGCATTTGTGCAAGTTCTGCGGCAGTTCGCGCCTTCAGCGGATGCGGTTTATTTCCCGGCCAGTCAGCGCTCTTGACATAGTAAAATGCACGAAGAAACGCGCGTAAGCCTTGAGGGGGGTGCCACATGTCATCGTTCGCCCCACGGGTGCTCAAGTATTGTTGATAAGACTCTCTGGGCGGATCGAGCGTCGCCAGCGCGGCTGCTAACTTTTGATTTTCAGTGTTCGGTTGAACCGACGATGCCTCGCTTTCCGCGGTGTTGAACGGAAATGCCGGCGGACCGGGGAACGGGGCGCTCATCAGCACCACCGAGGGAAAGACATCGGGTCGGACTAGCGCGCAATAGGCCGCCACCGGCGAGCCGAAGTCGTGACCGACGAGCATTGCCGTACGCCGATACCCCAATGCCGAAACCAACCCGAGGGCGTCTCGCGTCATATTCAAGAGGCCGAAGGGCTCTAGCGGGGCGTCATAGCCGTTCACCCAACCCATGGTGCGGCCATAACCCCGCTGGTCGGGCGCCACGACATGGTATCCGGCGTCGGCTAGAATGGGGATCAGGTGTCGCCAGCCGTAAGCCAAATCCGGAAAGCCGTGCAAAAGCAGCGCCAGCGGCCGGCCGGGGCTTTCGTAACCGCCCTCGAGAATATGGACATCGAGGCCGTTGATCCCATGGATCATGCGCGAGCGGACTCCCTTGGGAAGCGTTCCCTCGCCGTATGTTGATGTGGTCATATCGAGTTCCTCCTATGGCGACCATCGTTATATGGTGATCACCATATAAACATAGTATGGCGATCGCCATAGCATTGTCAAATGAAATATGTTATATTTGAGGCATGCCACGGAAGACTGACTCCCGCGCTCGCGCGATTGCCACGGCCGAACGACTGTTTCGCCTCCAAGGCTACACTGCGACCGGATTGACCCAGATCCTTGAAGAAAGCGGCGCGCCCAAAGGATCGTTCTACTTTCACTTTCCACGCGGCAAGACACAGCTCGCCGAAGAAGCAATCGATCAATACGTTGCGAGAAGAATTGCTGTATTGCGGAATATCTCGGCGAACACGACGGGCGATGCTCTGAACTTTGTTCGTCAAGTTCTCGACACATTCGCGGCCGAAATGGTCGCCTCCGATTTCCAGTATGGATGTCTCATGCAAAATCTGGCGAATGAGCTGCCCATGCTTGACGCTGAACTGACCAAACGGGTAGCGCGAGGATTTGTTGATTCGACCGAGATTGTAGCGGAGCATTTTAGGGGGTGCGGTTTCGCTCCCGAACGCGCATCCTCTACCGCAGCCGCATTGGTAGCTGCCCTCGAAGGCGCGCGAACGATCGCCCGCCTGGAACGCACGCCGGCGATCTTCGAGGCGTTGGCGGATGTTAGTCTCCAGAGGTGGGCTGCCCCCGAGAGGTGATCCCGGGCCAAGGTCCTCGCTCGGGCGTGGAAAGTCGATCCGGACGCTGTAGCGATAGGTGCCTAGGGGCTTAACAAGGAGTTTATGCGGCCCTGCCCCGGCCTGAGTGCGGCTTCTGGTCTGGTTCTGCGACCTTCTGCAGACTTTCCTGGCTCATGCACCTCCGGGAGACTTATGACCAATTGGATTCCCGACAAACCACGCGCGAGTAAGGATCTGAGAAACTCGGTTCAGAAAGCCTCGGTCTCGGCCATTCCACAGTCGATCCCCACTACTTTCCGCCGACCGTCCTGGGTCACCCCGACGGCGACGACGGATGTAGGCTTCCTGGATTACCGCTACTGAGGCACGCTCGGAGCATCGTCATGGTCTTTCCCCCAGTGCGGTTACGTCTTGGTTCCATCATTGCGAACCAACGGCGGCCAATCAATTCGGACAGACTCGTACACCACCCAGTGGACATTATCGTCCGGAATGGTGCCTCGACGCGGAAATGGCGAGAAAATCGTTTTTCCTGTAACCCTCGGGGGGCTGCGGTGTTTGTTTGAGTGAGCGGGTCGTTGCCAAGCGTGAGACCTTCTTCCTCCTCCTTAACGTTTCTTCAAATCCCCGGGTGTTTACTCCTTTTCCCCGGGGATTTCCTTTTTAAACCGTTTCCGATCGATATTTCCCGATTATCTTCGACCTCTCCTCATGCTCCCGTTTCTGGAACCGATAATAAGAACGAGGTGTTCCCATGAGGCAAGCGAAAGAAACCCTCGCGGCGCTGATGCAAGAGGAGATAGCCCTCCTCGAGCTCTACCTGATGCGCGAGGAAGAATTGAAGAAGGCACTTTTCGACCGCGACTGGCGGTCTCTCGACGAATCCATCAGGCTGATGAACGAGGCCGCTGGCCGGATCGGCATTCTCGAGGAAGGGCGGGACCGCGCGTTCAGGCAGTTCAGGACCGAATTGGGCGTCGAAAACGGATGCAGCTTCTACCGTGCGGCCCTCACCCTTCCCGAGCCAGACCGGGGAAAAATGACCGGGCTCTACCGCCATCTGAAGCTTTCGGCCGTCCGCGTCCGCGTGAGAACCGCGGCCCTCGACGACTACGTCCGCGAGGAACAGGGCACCCTCAGGGGCATCATCGGGGAGCTTTTCCCCGAGCGCCGCGGAAAAACCTACTCGAGAACGGGAGAGACCCGCGAGAACGCCGCCCAGCCCCTCGTCCTGAACCACACTTTCTAGGAGGACCCATGCAATCCACCTTCACCGGCATCGAGATTGGCAAGCGGAGCATGGTCTCCCAGAACGAGGGACTCCTCGTCACCGGCCACAACCTCGCCAACGCCTCGACTGAGGGTTACAGCCGCCAGCGCATCGAGCTGCAGGCCGCCGAACCGATCTACGAGCCCTCCCTCAACCGCGAGGAGACCCCGGGCCAGATCGGCCAGGGCGTCGAGGTCCAGAACATCGAGCGGGTCCGCGACGGCGTCCTCGAGCAGAGGATAGTCGCCGGGAAAAGCGGCGAGGGCTACTGGGAATCCCGCGACAAGTACACCCTGATGCTCGAGCAGATCTACAACGAGCCGTCCGACGTCTCGGCCCGAGGCCAGATGGACAAGTTCTGGGACTCCTGGCAGGAGCTCTCCATCCATCCGAACGAGATCGCCTCGCGCAACGCCGTCCTCGAGCGGGGAAAGTCGCTGATCGATACCATCCATGCGAGGTTCAACAACCTCAAGTCGATACGGGACCAGCTGGACGGCGACGTCCAGGGAACGGTCTTCCAGGTGAACGATATCGTCAAGCAGGTCGCGGGGATCAACGAGCAGATCGCCAAGTCCAAGGCTCTCGGGGACAACCCGAACGACCTCCTGGACCGCCGCGACCTCCTGGTGAGCAAGCTCGCGAAGCTCGTCGACGTCACCACCGACACCCGCGACCCCGACGAGTTCACGATCCACTCAGGCGGGCTGATGCTGGTCCAGGGCAGGATAGGGCGGGAGCTTTCCCTTTCCACCTCGGCGGAGAACGACGGCTATTCGAAGGTCGTCTGGAAGGAATCGGGCGAGGAGTTCAACCCCAAGGGGGGAAGCCTCGGCGCCGTCCTCGGCCTCCGCGACGGTGACGTCCGCGACGAGATCCGGAGCCTCGATACGATGACCCTGACCTTCGTCGACCTCGTGAACGATACCCACCGGGCCGGCTATGGGATGAACGGGAAGACCGGGACGGATTTCTTCACCGAGTACCCCTTCATCAACAACCTCGCCGGCAACTTCGACCGCACGGGGGGCGGGAACTACGATTCGAGCTACATCTTCAGGATCACCGGATCCAACACCCTGAAACCCCAGGAGCAGCCCGGCCTCGAGGGCACGCTGACCCTCTCGGGTCCCAACGGCCCGGTGAACGTGGCCTACCATCCGACCGACACGGTCGCCGACATCGTCGACCGGATCAATACCTCCAAGGCCGAGGTGACGGCCCGGATCGACCGGGAAGGGCGGCTCGCCCTCAAGGGCACCACCTCCGACGACAAGGCCAACCCCGACTTCGTGCTGAGGCACGTCGAGGATTCGGGCTCCTTCCTCACCGGCTACGCGGGCATCCTGAAGGAAGGGGGACAGCCGGGCTCCTTCGACTGGGGCGCCCCCGACGAGGTCCTCAAGCTCAGGGGAGGCGGACTCGACTACGCGGTCGCCCCGCTTTCCCATCCGGCCGGATGGATCGAGGTGAACCCCGCCCTCATGAAGGATCCCCTTTCGGTGGCCGCCGGATTCGGCGAGAACGGCAAGCCCGCCACCCCCGGGGACGGCTCGGCCGCCCTGGCGATAGCCGGCATCCGCACCTCAGTCGCCATGGTTGACCAGAGCGCGACCTTCGACGACTATTTCGCGAATGCGGTCGCGAGGGTGGGGCTCAAGGGCGAGCAGTCCGACCGCGCCCTCCAGACCCAGCAGCAGTTCATGAAACAGCTGGGCGACCTCAGGGATTCGATCTCGGGCGTCAACATGGACGAGGAACTTTCGCAGATGATCAAGTTCCAGCACGGCTACGCCGCCGCGGCCAAGTTCATCTCGACCATGAACGACATGCTGGATACAATCATCAACAAGATGGGGGTTTGATAGATGAGACGCGTAAGCTCAGACATGGCGAACAACGATCTCCAGTTCTATGCCAGACGGCAGGAATTCGCCCTCACCGACATGCAGGACAAGATGTCCCAGCAGAAGCGGATCTCCAACCTCCGCGACGATCCCCTGGCGGCCGCCCACGCCGTCAGGTACGAATCCAGGGTGTCCCGGCTCCAGCGCTTCGAACAGAACGCCGCCTACGCCCAGGAGAACTACCGCGTGGCCGAGGGCTACATGCGCCAGGCGACCGATGTCCTCCAGCGGGTCCGCGAGCTCGCCGTCCAGGGCGGGAACGGCACCTTCACCAAGGAAGACATGAAATCGATGGGGAACGAGGTGAACGAGCTCCTGAACGAGCTCGTCGAGGTCGGCAACTCCCGGTCCTCCGACGGGACGGCCCTCTTTTCGGGCGACAAGACCTCGACCCTTCCCTTCCGCGCGGTGGAGGGCAACGCCCCCGGAGCGGAAGGAACCGTCGTGACGGCCGTCCAGTACCTGGGCAACATCGGCAAGACCGACGTCCAGTTCTCGGACGGCGCGACGGCGCCCCTGGGTTTTCCGGGCGACAAGGTATTCTGGGCCGACAAGCAGCAGGTCTTCACCTCCGCCGACGCGACCGGCTACACGGTGAAGGAGGACGGCCGGATCAACGTCGACGGAGTCCCGATCGACCTGAAGCGGGGCGACAACGTCTACGCGATCATCGCCAAGATCAACGATTCCTCGGCCCCCGTGAAGGCCTACCTCGACCCGGTCAAGCGATCGATCGCCCTCGAGACGACGGACGCCCACCAGCTCTGGCTCGAGGATTCTCCCGGCGGCAGCGTGTTCAAGGACCTCGGCGTCCTCAAGGACTCCGGCCGTCCCCCCGACAACTACGCCGCCTCGGCCAGGGTCTCGGGCGGTTCCATGTACGACGCCGTCATCGGCCTCCGCGACGCCCTCTACCGGGGCGACGTGATCGAGGTCGGTGGCGGTAGCCTCGGCGCGGTCGACCGGGCCCTGAACAACGTCAACGCCCGCGTCTCGGACCTTGGCGCGAAGGGCGCCCGGATCGAATCCGCGGCGGCGAGGCTCAACATGGAGATACCGACGGTACAATCCCAGGATGCCCGCGAGACCGACCTCGACTTCACCACCGCGGCGACACAGCTGAAAATGCTCGACTATACACACCGGGCCGCCCTCGGGACGGCCGGAAAAATTCTGCAGCCGACGCTGCTCGACTTCTTGAGGTAATGCGAATGATGCGAGTTCAGACGAAAGCCTACGGTCCCGTCGAGGTGGACGAAAGGCAGAAGATCCGGTTCCCCGAGGGGATCTACGGATTCGAGAAATTCAAGGATTACGCCCTTCTGGACGCGAACCAGCAGCCCTTCTACTGGCTCCAGTCCCTCGAGGTGCCCGAGATCGCCTTCATCCTGATCAACCCCTTCCTGTTCCGTCCCGACTACGAGCCCGACATCGACGACCAGGAGCTGCACGGCATCGGCCTCGACAAGCCCCAGGACGCCCTGGTTTTCGCCATCGTGACGGTGCCCGCCCAGAGCGGCCCGATGACCGCGAACCTCCAGGGACCCGTCGTCATCAACCGAAACAATCAGCTGGGCATACAGGCAATTTCCCGGGGCGACCGCTGGAAGGTCAAGCACGACGTCATGGCCGAGCTCGCCGCCTCGAGGAAGCAGCCATGCTAGTACTCGCGAGGAAGATAAACGAACGCATCATGATCGGCGACGATATCGAGATATCGATCGTCGACATCAGAGGTGACAGCGTCAAGATCGGCATCGACGCCCCGAAGAGCGTCAAGGTCTACCGGAAGGAGGTTTTCACGGCCATTCAGGAGGAGAACAAGGCGGCCCTCAACTCAGGCCTGGAACTACCGAAGATCGACAGCATCATCAAAAAGCCCTGACGGCCGTTCCCGGCCGACCATGCCTACTCTTCATCACACTGATCAGGCGGTGACGATCCGGTCGGCCGTCTCTTCCTTGACGTAGATCTCCTCGAACCTGCCCGAGGGCTCGACGGTCGGATCCGCCGGGAAATAGGTGGCCATGTAAAAAAACAGGACGTCGTCCAGATCCCCGCTCGAATCGCTCAAGGAAAACCGGTAATAGACTGAAAACTCGTTCAGGATGGCGAGCCTCCGTGGATCGCGATCCAGTTCCGGATCGGTCATGTACCGGAGCGAGGACCTTAAGCCGCCGTACCAGGACCGGGACACGAAAAAGAGGTTCAGTTTCTTGTACTTGTCCATGTAGTAGAGTTCGTAGATTCCCGAGACCGAGGGCACGCAGGTGGCGATGTCGTACTTGTCCGCTTTCCTGAGCCTGGACCAGCGTACGGTGAAATAGACCGTACCCTTGTCGCTTTCCTTGGTAATCGTGAATGGCGTCTGTATCATCGTCGTCTGAACAGTATCAACGCCCCCCCGCTTGGTCAAGGTTGCCCGGACACCCCTGGCCGTGCCAGAAACCCTGGACCGTCCTTGCGGACGAAACAGGCTTCCGCTATGATGCTCGAATGCGCACCTCCAATCTGCAAAAAACGAGCTTTTTCGGGCCCTCGAAATTCTACGGCCAGGCCCTTTCCATCGCCATCCCGGTAATGCTCCAGCAGCTCATCCAGACCCTCATCTCCCTGATCGACAACTTCATGGTCGCCGGTCTCGGGGACGCGAAGATGGCGGCCGTCAACGTCGCGAATCAGGTCAATTTCGTCTACTTCGTCATCCTGAACGCCCTGTGCATGGCGGGCGGCATCTACATATCCCAGTTTCGGGGAGCCGGCAACGAGGAGGGGATGAAGCAGGCCTTCCGCTTCAAGCTTTTCCTGACCGTCGGAGCCTCGATAGCCTATTTCGCCCTCTGCCAGCTGATGCCCGAACGGCTGATGGCCCTGATGACCGCGGGAAACGCGGCTCAGGCCGAGATCACCCGGTACGGGGCGGGCTACCTGAGGCTGGTCTCGGTCATGTGGGTGCCGATTGCCATTTCGACCACGATCGGGACGGCCTGCAGGGAAACGGGCAAGACGAAGCCGCCCCTGGTCATTTCGACCCTGGCGACGGCCTTCTGCACCCTCCTCAACTGGATCCTGATCTACGGCAATCTCGGCGCTCCGCGGCTCGAGGTGACCGGCGCCGCCCTGGCGACCAACATCGCCAGGCTCGCCGAGTTTGTCGCCTTCCTCGTCTACGTCAGGGTCTCGAAGCCCGCCTTCCGCGTCCAGCCGAGGCTGATGTTCAGGATCGACCGGCGCATTTTCGGCGACATCCTGAAGCGGTCATGGATGATGGTTCTCTCCGAAACGACCTGGGTCATGTCCGAAACGGTGCTCACGGCCCTCTACAACGGCAGGGGAGGGGCCGACGTCGTCGCCGGCATGGCGGCGGGGTTCGCGATCGCGAACCTGTTCTTCCTGGTGTTCTCGGGCATCCATACGGCGACCGGGGTCATCATCGGCGGAACCCTCGGCTCCAACCGCCTGGACGAAGCCCGTTCCCAGGCGCGATGGATGAGGTCGGGGGCCCTCGTCGTCGGGTTCGTCATGCTGACGGCGGCGGCGGCCTCGACCATGATCATCCCGGTGGTTTTCGCGAACCTGACCGAAAGCGCCCGCTCCGTATCGAGGGGGCTCGTCTTCGTGGTCGCGTGTTTCCTGCCGGTGTGGACCTACCTCAACGCCCAGTTCGCCGTGGCCAGGGCCGGGGGGGATACCGCCATGGGGGTCTGGGTCGACGTCGGGATCACCGTCACGGTTTTCATGCCCCTGGCCTTCATCCTCGCATGGCTGACCTCGATCGGCCCCGTGGCCCTCTTCTTCCTCGTGAAGCTCACCGATTTCTCGAAATCGGCGGTCGCCGGCTGGTGGCTGAAAAAGGAGAGGTGGCTCAGGAACCTGACCGACATAGCCTGATCGCGGAACCTCGGGGCAAAAAGAAGGCCCCGAACGCCGAGGATCGGCATTCAGGGCCCTTACTCAATCGCGGGGCTCGAGGCTTTCCCTCATCGCGGGAAAGCCCGTGGCCTGGCTTATTTGCCCTTGGGCGCGGGTGCCGCGGGGGGCTCGATCGAGAGGAGATCGACTTCGAAGATCAGCGTGGAGTTGGGGGCGATCTTGTCGCCGGCTCCGTTCGGGCCGTAAGCCAGGGTCGAGGGGATGTAGAGCTTGTACTTGGAGCCGACGGTCATCAGCTGGATCCCTTCGGTCCATCCGGGGATGACGCCGTTCAGCGGGAATACCGCCGGAACCTTCCGCTCGATGCTGGAATCGAATACGGTGCCGTCGATCAGGGTGCCGACGTAGTCAACCTTCACCGTGTCGGTTTCCTTGGGTTTCGGACCGGTGCCTTCCTTGATGACCTCGTACTGGAGTCCCGAGGCGGTGGTTTTCACGGTGGCCTTCTTCTTGTTGGTCTCGAAGAATTCCTTTTCCTTCGCGAGGTTGAGCTCGCTCTTTTTCTGGCTGGCGGCGACCATGGCCTCCTGGACCTGCTGCTTGGCGACGTCGAGGGTGACCTTGCCGCTCTTCTTTTCGATGGCGTCTTTGACGCCGTTCTGGAAGGCGGAGTAGTCGAGGGCGACGTCCGTGGTTTTCATGCTCGTGCCGATGAGAAGCCCGAAGGCGTAGCTCACGTCGGCTTTGGAGGCCTTCGGCGCTTCGCCGGTGGCCGCTGCCTTGGGGGCGTTCGCCTTGCAGGCAAAGAACAGGGAGGCGACGAGTGCCGCGAGAAGAATCTTTTTCATAACCCATCCTAATTAAAAAAAATATCGGGCTCCCGTCGTTTGTACCCGTCGGAAAACACCGGAACCGATGTTCCCAATCGGTTGCAACAACCATATTGGGTATCGATTAAAATCTCAAGATTGAGAACCCAAAAAAACGCGAGTTTGTCGATGAAAACCCCTTTCCCGGCCTTTCCTCTGGCGTGCGTGGCCGAGATCGGGCTATTTCTGCTTGTAGCAGTTGACGCCGAGCTTGAAACCGGGCTTCCCGGGGATATCCTTGTTGCCACGGGTCGATCCGATGACGATGCTCTTGCCGCTCGCCGAGGGTACCCCCTCTATATCGAGGGCGATCTGGATGATGAGGACGTTGTCCTTGACCTCCAGTTTGCAGTTGTCGGCGGCTTCCTGGTCCGTCATTCCGATTTTTTTTTGCAGCGCGTTCATATTCACTCCTTCATTAATTTTCGAATTTCTGTTGTAATAATACCATGGAATCGCTTATGTTGCTCGAACGAATGCGGGTTTTCCGGTTCATTTTCGTGATCGAACAGGAGTGTGAAGATGCGTGAAAATTTCGTCGCCTATCTCGAGGGAAGCATCCGTGACAACTGGGCCCTCCCCGCCTTTTCCGACTACGAGGCCGCATCCCTGACCTATGGCGATGTCGCTTCGCACATTTATCGCCTCCACGCGATTTTCGAAGAGTGCGGCCTCGCCCGCGGCGGCAAGGTTGCCCTTCTGGGGCGCAACTCGGCCAACTGGGCGATCACCTACCTCGCGGTGGTGAGCTACGGGGCCGTCATCGTCCCGATCCTGCCCGATTTCCATCCCTCCGATTTCGAGAATATCATCGTCCATTCAGATTCGGCCCTCCTTTTCGTGACTCCGGGCTTCTACGAGAAGCTCGGCGCCTCGAAATTCACCGCTCTCAAGGCGGTTTTCTCCCTCGCCGATTTCAGCCTCCTCGACGGCTCACCCGGAGCGAGGCCGGCTGGCGGGACGAACACCGGAATCGCCGAAAGGGCCGGGACGCGCTTCGCCGAGAGCTACCTTCCGCGGCTTTCCCCCGGGGCCTTCCGTTTCGCTCCCACCCCGGGCGAGGATCTGGCCGCCATCATCTACACCTCCGGCACGACCGGGTTTTCCAAGGGCGTCATGCTTTCCCACGGGAACTTCATTTCCAACCTCGTCTACGCCCAGGAGAACGTGTTCCTCAAGCCCCGCGATACGATCCTTTCCTTCCTGCCCCTCGCCCATTCCTTCGGGTGCGCCTTCGAGTTCATTTTCCCCTTCTCTCGGGGTTGCCACATCACCTTTCTCAACCGAATCCCGACGACCAAGGTCCTCATCGAGGCCTTCGCCGCGGTGAAGCCCCGGCTCGTCCTTTCCGTTCCCCTCGTCATCGAGAAAATCTACTACAAGCAGCTCCGCCCCCTGCTTTCCTCCCCGAGGATGAAGGTATTGCTGAAGGTCCCTATCGTCCGCGGCGTCATCTATCGGACGATACGGAAGAAACTCACCGGCTTTTTCGGCGGCAACGTGCTGCAGGTGATCATCGGCGGCGCCTCCTTCAACTCAGAGGTGGAGGATTTCCTCAAACGCGTACGGTTTCCGTTTACGATCGGCTACGGCATGACGGAGTGCGGCCCCCTCATCAGCTACATCGACTGGAAGACGCACCGGAAAGCCTCGGTCGGACGGCTTGTCGACCGGATGGAATTCCGGATCGAGCATACCGGAACCCACGAACCGGGGGAGATCTGCGTTCGCGGGGCGAACGTCATGATGGGCTACTACAAGAATCCGGAGGAAACCGCCCTGGCCCTCGACCAGGAGCGCTGGCTCCACACGGGCGATCTCGGTTCGATCGACGACGACGGCTTCATTTTCATACGCGGGAGGTCGAAGACGATGATCCTGAGCTCCTCGGGCCAGAACATCTACCCGGAGGAAATCGAGGCGAAACTGAACACCCTGCCTCTCGTGGCCGAATCCCTCGTACTCGACGACCACGGCACCCTTTCGGCCCTCGTATATCCCGATTTCCCCGAGGCCGAAAAGCAGGGCGTTCCCAACGCCGCTCTCGCCGAACGCATGGAGCAGAACCGGCAGGCGTTGAACAAGCAGCTGCCTGAGTATACCAGGATCGCCAGCATTGCCGTCCACAACGAGGAATTCGCCAAGACGCCGACGAACAAGATCAAGCGTTTCCTGTATGCGGTGAAATAGTCCGGATTTGTCATTAATCCTGGAGGAAAAGATGCCGGAAGTACTGTTGATGATGCTCGTGGGCTCTCTGCTGTTTTCGGGGGCCGTGATCATGATACGACGATTCGGCGGCGATACCCAGCGGTCCGCCCCCTCTGCTGGTCCCGTCGATCTGGAAAAGCGGGTGAAGTATCTGGAGGACATCGTCCAGCTTCGGAGCGAGGAGATCATGAAGCTGAAGGACGAGGTCCATTTCCTGAACGAATTGCTCGCCGACGACAAGGGGAAACAGGAAAAGCTGCCCTGAACCATTCGCAAAAAACGATCGTAACCGGTAAAATTATACTACGGGAGTTTCCGGGTGGAAAAAAAGCGCAGAAGGGTCCTGATCGTCGAAGATGAGGCCGTGATTGCCATGGCCGAGGCCGATTCCCTCAGCGAAGCCGGATACGACCCCATCCATGCCTTCAATGCCGTTCAGGCCCTCGCGTGCCTCCAGGCACCGGAAAACGGCGTCGATCTCGTCCTGGTCGATATCGATCTCGGCCGTGGCATGGACGGAGCCTCTCTGGCCAAATCCATCACCCGTACCCACGACATCCCGATCATATTCCTCTCGAGCCATACCGAACCCGAGTTCGTGGAGATGACAGCCGGCATTCCTTCCTACGGTTACGTCCCGAAGCCCGCAGGCATGTCCGTGCTGAACGCCTCGATCAGCATGGCTTTCCGGCTCTGGTCGGCGCGCAAGGAGCTGGAGATCAACCAGGACATGATCCGCAGGCTCTCGAAGGCCGTCGAATGCTGTCCTTCGAGCATAATCATCACGGACGCCGACGGAACCATCGAATACGTAAATCCGCGGTTTACGGAGCTCACCGGGTATTCATTCGAGGACGCGGTGGGCCGGAAGCCGAACCTGCTGAAGACCGGTCACACCTCGGAGGAAGAATACCGGCTTCTCTGGGAAACGATATCCTCCGGACGCGAATGGAGGGGGGAGTTTCTCAACAGGAAAAAAAACGGCGAGCTCTACTGGGAATCGGCCTCGATCGCTCCCATCCTCGGCGACTCGAATAAGAGCACCCACTATGTGGCGACGAAAGAGGATATTACCGGGCGCAAGTTCGCGGAAAACGAGCGGGCCGCCATGATGAGCGTCCTGAAAATCATCAACGAAAAAAACGATCTGCATGAGCTGATGCGGTTGCTCTCGGAGTTCCTGAAGGGGTGGTCTGCGTGCGAGGCCGTCGGGATCCGGCTTCGGAACGGTCCCGATTTTCCCTACTTTGAGACGTTGGGGTTCCCGCCCGATTTCCTGCAGCAGGAAGCGGGGCCCTGCCTCGAGGGCGAGAACGGAAACTCGGCCCTCGATGAACGGGGGCTCCTGGAAACCATGTGCGGAAACGTGCTCTGCGGAAGATTCGATCCCGCCCTCGAGTATTTTACGGCGCACGGCAGCTTCTGGACCAACGACGCCACGGAACTGCTCTCGCGGACGATCGAGCCGGCACTCGTTGCGGGGGCCTGGAGCCGCCGCAACGTCCTCGGCTGCCGGTCCGTCGCCCTCGTTCCCCTGCGCATGAAGGGCGAGGTCCTCGGTCTCCTCCAGCTGAACGACACAAGGCCTGGCCTCTTCTCCCCGTCGACGGTCGGCGTGCTTGAAAGGATGGCCGACAGCGTGGCGATAGCACTCGCGCACCGGTCGATGGAGGAGGAGCAGCGGAAGTCAGCCGAGATGTTCAAGGCCCTGGCAGAAAACTCGCCGATGGGCATCTTCATCTTCCGGAAGAACCAGATCGTATACCTGAATCAGGGCGCCATCGATATCTTCAAGCTCGAGGGTTCCTCCGATCCCTGGATGACCGGCAAGACATGGGCGAATCGTTTCTGTCTCGATGGAGTCGCCCGGAGCGCGGCGATCAAGTCGGGGAATTTCCATCTCGACAGGCACCAGGTGTTCTGCAAGGACGGCTCGCAGTCCTGGGTCGAGATCTTCGGCAGGAGGCTCGAGTCGGAATCGGGAATGAGCGAGATGATCGCCGTACTCGACCTGACCCAGCGGATCGCCCTGGAGCGGAAGGCGAGGATCCAGCAAAACCAGCTCATACAGTCCGAGAAGCTCGCGTCCCTCGGCATCCTGGTCGCGGGCGTGGCCCATGAGATCAACAACCCGAACCATTCCATCCTGCTGAACGCGAACCTCCTCGACGACGTGTGGAAATCGATCGGGGCCTTCCTGGACGGCATGTCGGATCTCGGCGAGGGCTTCCTGATCGGAGGCCTTGAGTATGCCGACCTGAAGCAGGACGTCCCCCTCCTGATCAGCGGCATTGCCGACTCGTCCCGCGTCATCGACGGAATCGTCAACAACCTCAAGTCCTTCGTCCGGCCGGATGATTCGACCGTGTTGGAAAAGGTCAACCTCAACCTCGCGGTCAAGGCCGCCGCGACCCTGCTTTCGCCTCTCCTGGGAAAGTCGACGCGCCGATTCACCCTGAGGCTTTCCGAGATTTCCCCGATCATCGAAGGGCTGTTTCCAACAGCTGGAACAGGTCGTCATCAATCTGGTGGAGAATGCCTGTCAGGCACTGACCGACATGGATCAGGCCATATCGGTATCGACGCAGTATGATCCGGCCAGGAACGCGGCGCTCGTGATCATCGAGGATGAGGGAAAGGGCATGTCCGAGAATGAACTGGAACGCGTCAAGGAACCGTTTTTCACGACGAAACGGTTGAGAGGGGGGACGGGGCTCGGAGTCTCGATATCCAATTCGATCGTCGAGGACCATCTGGGCAGGCTCGAGTATTTTCCGAACGAGCCGAGAGGGACGAAGGTCGTCATCAGTTTTCCGGCCTCGATGGACGAGGCGGAAGGGAACCGGCCATGAGGCACGGAACGGAACCTTCATCCACCATCATGATCGTCGACGATGACGAGAATATCCTGCATTCCATGAGCACCCTGCTCAAGGCGGAGGGGATAACCGACGTGGTCTGCACCCAGGATTCTGCGACGGTGCTGGATCGCCTGCGGGAAAAGGAGGTCGGCATCCTCCTGCTCGATCTGACGATGCCGTCGATGAGCGGAGATGAACTCATTTCCGCGGTTCGCGAGGAGTTTCCCCAGATAGCCGTCGCCGTCGTGACCGGGAACCGGGAGCTGGAGCGTGCGGTGAATTACATGAAGGCGGGAGCCTGCGACTACCTGGTGAAGCCGGTGGAACGATCCCGCCTCGTTTCATCGGTCCGGCGGATGATCGAGAACCAGCAGCTGATAGCCGAAAACACGACGATCAAACGCTGCTATTTCAACGCCGAACTCGAGCACCCGGAAGCCTTTTCTGGGATCGTGACAGCCAGCGAGCCGATGAAAGCCATCATGCGATACGTCGAGGCGATAGCGGGGACGAGAAACCCCGTGCTCGTCACCGGCGAGACGGGGGTCGGCAAGGAGCTTTTCGCCAGGGCCATCCACACGGTGAGCGGGCGGGAAGGGGAGTTCGTGCCGGTCAACATCGCCGGGATCGACGACGAGCTTTTTTCCGACCTGCTCTTCGGCCACCGTGCGGGATCGTACACCGGGGCGACGGAAAATCGCGATGGGCTCATCGGGAACGCCAGGGATGGGACCATCTTCCTGGACGAGATCGGCGACCTGAAAATATCCTCCCAGGTGAAGCTTCTGCGCCTCCTCGAGTCGGGAGAGTACTACCCGATCGGTTCCGACCTGATGAAGAGAAGCAGGGCGCGCATCGTCGTGGCGACGAACAGGGACCTCGCGGCCGCGGTCAACTCGGGCGACTTTCGCAAGGACCTATTCTACCGTCTGAATATCCATCACATCAGGATACCTCCGCTCAGGGACAGGCTGGAGGATGTCCCCGCCCTAGCCGGGTATTTTATCGAAGAGGCAGCCCGGGGCCTCGGGCGGGCGGCTCCGACGATAACCCGGGAATCCCTTGAGGTCCTGCAATCCTATTCCTTCCCCGGAAACGTCAGGGAGTTCATGTCGCTGATGATCGACGCGGTGAGTTCGACCAGGACGGGGACCCTCGATCACCGCTGGCTGGCAAAGGCCATCGGCGCGGGTGGCGAGTCGGTGAAGCTCGCCCCGGCAAGGCTCTCGTTTCCGTCCGTCCTCCCTTCGATCAAGGAGGTCGGGGACCTCCTCGTCGAGGAGGCGCTGAAACGCTCGGGGGGGAACCAGACCCTCGCGGCCAGAATGGTGGGCATTACCCCCCAGGCCATCAGCAAGAGGCTGAGGAAATGAGATGATGGATGGGAATGAACTGTAATCGACCGGGAGGCAGCCATGGCTTTTTTTACCTGGAACGAGACCTATTTGATCGGAATCTATCTCATCGACGAACAGCACAGGCATCTCGTCGACCTGATCAACCGGCTCCATGACGCGATGAACTCAGGCGCGGCGATCAACATCCTCGGCGACATTCTCCAGGAACTGGAGGTCTATGCAAAAACCCACTTCAGGACCGAGGAGGAGTACTTCGCGCTCTACGGATACCCCGGAACGGAAGGGCACAGGCAAGAGCATTTTATCTTCACGAAGAAAATCGCCGAATTCGGCGTCGATTTTTCCAGGAACAGAAGCGGGCTGTCCATGGAAATCCTGAACTACCTGAAAAACTGGCTGAGTAATCATATCCTGACCGAAGACCGGAAATTCGCCCCCTTCCTGAAATCGAAGGGCCTTGGCTGAGGATAAAGCGGGGCCCATCGCCACAAGATCCCGACCGTGTGCAACCTGGGTTTCCGGTACAACCCGGGTTGTACGATCTTTACTGTATACAACCAAGGGAGTTGCCCCGTGCCTGGGATGACGGGGACAACTTTGGTTGTAAACGCGTGCAGACAAAAACCCCACCAATTTTTATTTCTTTATATTTGAAGCATTTATAAAGACCGTCACATGGCTTGATTCTTGCTTATTCATAATCATGGGCGAAATGGCTTCGAATCTTACCGCATTGGGGCTCGACTGTCCTTCCGAAGAATCGGCGGTTTCGGGGATTCTCGGCCGGGTCGAGCAATACATTCGCGGCAGGACGGCCGAAGATCCGACCGACCTGCTCCTGGTGCTTCGAGAACTCCTCGTCAACGCCATCACCCATGGAAACGGCGGGGATCCGAGCCGTGTCGTCAGGATGAAGATTGCGGACCTAGGGCAAAATCGCTTCAGCGTCGCCGTCAGCGACGAGGGCGGCGGCTTCGAATACTGGAAGCTCGATACCAGGATCCCGGAAAATCCGAGAAACGTACGGCGGCACGGATACCTGGTTATCGAAGCCCTGGCGAAAACGGTCGCGTTTTCCAATGGGGGAAGTACGGTGACGGCAACGGTCTGGCTGGATCGTGGGTGTCCTCGTTGACTGAATAGTGTGGGTATCAGGGGGTTGTCATGGTCATTTCTGTTATGAATAACAAGGGCGGAACCGGGAAGACGACGAACTGCCTTTCAATCGCGGGAGGGCTCGCCGGAGCCGGTTACAAGGTCCTGGTCGTCGACCTCGATTCCCAGAGCTATGCCTCGTTCGGACTGGGGGTTCCCTACGGAGATCTCTCTCCCTCGCTTGCGGAGGCCCTGTTCGGGGAGAGTTCCCTGGAATCCCTCGTCCGGAAGACAGGAACGGAGAATCTCGAGCTGGTGACGGCTTCGATCGAGCTCGCGGATTCCGATATCGTGCTGGCCGATCTTCCAGACCGGGAGAACCGGCTGGATCTGCTTCCCCGTCCCGTCCGGGATTCCTACGATTTCATCATTCTCGATTGCCCGCCCTCGGTGTCCCTCCTCTGCATCAACGCGATCCAGGCATCCGATTACTACCTGGTGCCCTTCGTTCCCGAATACCTCTGCCTCGAAGGCCTCATTACCTTCTTCGATACGATGGAGAGGGTACGGAAGGGCTTCGATACCCACGCCGAGCTCCTCGGCATCCTCATCACGATGAGGAGCCCGCGACGCATGAAACTCAGGGATTCGGAAGGCGTGAATCAGGCAAGGATCACGAAGCTCGTTCGGGAGCAGTACGGAAGGAAGGTTTTCACGGCGGCCATTACCCGTGATCCCGCACTGGCCCTCGCTCCATCCTTCGGGAAAACGATTTTCGAACTGAGGCCGCGCGGAAGAGCGGCGAGGGAATATCGGCACCTGATCGCCGAGATAATCGAACGCTGCAATTGAAGCCGGGCGCTGTCCGGTTTTTCTCATGAAAACCAGGCTGAATTTCAGGAGGGAGCTATGATCGGTAAAACGGGAAAGAGCATTTTTGAACGGTCGACCTCGTCCCCATTCGAAAAAGACGATGGCGTTGTCAGGGATTCCGGCGTCAAGAATCGGGGCAACTCAATGCCGAAGCGAAACCGGGATAAGGAAGAGGTCCATTCGGACGGGGAACTGCTGTATGCCGTCAAGGAACTTGCCCAATCGATTTCCGAAGGGAAACTGGATTCCCGGGCCGATCTGCATGCGGCATCGGACGAGGACGCCGAGGTCCTTGAGGTCGTGAACGACATGTTGGACGCGGTGATCGGGCCGCTCAACGTGGCTGCGAACTACGTGGATCGGATCTCGAAGGGCGACATCCCGCCGAAGATCGTCGATACCTACAACGGCGATTTCAACACGATCAAGAACAACCTGAACCAGGCGATCGATGCGGTGAACGCCCTGGTCGCGGATGCGGCCATGCTCGCGAAGGCGGGCGTCGAAGGGAAGCTCGCGACCCGGGCCGACGCCTCCAAGCATTTGGGTGACTACCGCAGGATCGTGCAAGGGGTGGACGATACCCTCGACGCGGTGATCGGGCCGCTCAACGTGGCTGCGAACTACGTGGACCGGATCTCGAAGGGAGATATCCCGCCGAAGATCACCGACAGCT